>NZ_KV837084.1:0-306 GCF_001838465.1 Staphylococcus sp. HMSC061G12 | reverse complement strand
TATATATTTTATCACCTTGTCCTCTGTTATAGTTTCTTAACACCTTAACTAGTGAATCTAAAGTATTATTGACAATATCAGTGTATCCTTCGTCGTTGATATTAGAATATGAATTGATTTGATCTGAGATGTTGTTGAATAAGCACTTAATTTGGGCATCACTAAAGAAAGGTTGGTAACGTTGATATAATTCAAACGGTACACCCTCAGGACAAGCTCTGAAATATTTGATATTTTCAGTACGTTTTAATTGGATTTGTTTTTTTCTACGCTTGTTACTTACAAAAGAATTTAATAGTTTTATAA
>NZ_KV837083.1:20121-26907 GCF_001838465.1 Staphylococcus sp. HMSC061G12 | reverse complement strand
CGGTTTGTTATTTCTAGCTACAAAGAATGTCTGATTTGATTTTTTTGGTGACTTAGATTTGAATTCTTGCGGTGCCACATAATTATTATGATCTTCGTGTGTAATACCCTCAGACATTCTTTGTAGCTAGAAATAACAAACCGGCTAAATATACGAAAGATTCCAATTTCTTTTCATTTTTAATTTATCGAATTGGTAAAGATGATGCGACAGGCTTAGCAGCACAGCTTTCATATTACTTTATGTTATCACTATTCCCTATGTTGCTATTTTTGCTTTCACTTTTACCATTATTCCAAATCGATAGAAATAAAATTGTCGGTATGATTGCAAAAAATGCACCTGCTTCTACAGCGGATCTACTGACAGGTATTATCGAAGATATTATGAAAAATGCCAGCGGCGGTATTTTATCAGTAGGTTTGATTTTGGCACTTTGGTCTGCCTCAAATGGTATGACAGCCTTAATGAACGCGTTCAACGTAGCATATGATGTTGAAGACGGCAGAAACCCTATCGTATTGAAATTAATCAGTGTGCTATTCACTGTGATTATGGGTGCAGTATTTATTGTAGCCTTAATCTTACCAGTTTTCGGTCAACAAATCGGTCATTTATTATTTGGTCCGCTTGGACTTGATAGCCAAGTGAAATGGGTATTTAGTATTTTACGATTCTTATTACCATTTATCGTGATTTTCTTATTATTCTCAACTCTATATGCCCTAGCACCGAATATCAAAATTAAATTCAAATCTGTATTACCAGGTGCACTTTTCGCATCAGTTGTATGGATTCTAGGTACTGCGGCGTTTGGTTTCTACGTTTCAAACTTCTCAAACTACTCTAAAACATACGGCAGTATCGGTGGTATCATCGTGTTAATGTTATGGCTATATATCACTGGTTTCATCATCATTGTCGGTGCTGAGATCAATGCGATTATTAACCAACGCAGAACATTGAAACACGGAGATTCACTTGAAGAACGTGAATTTGAACGTGCAGAAATGCAGAATCCTCATACTGAAAGATAATCATATTACTTAAAGAGCAAGTCACTTTGTATAAAATCAAAGTTGATGTTGCTCTTTTTCTTTTATTTTTTAAAAACATGTTATTTTATGTATTCATTAGGGTATGATACTATTTGGTTAGTGACATTTTTGTGAACTAGTCATGACAGTCAATTCATCTTGATATAACAAAACAACTAAATTCAGGATACAGGAAGTGTAAATAAGATGACATTATTAGACAGTATTTTATCTTACAATAAGGAATTTGTGGAAAACAAAGAGTTTGAAAACTATTCCACAAGTAAAAAACCAAATAAAAAAGCAGTATTATTCACTTGTATGGATACACGTTTACAAGACTTAGGCACAAAAGCTTTAGGTTTTAATAACGGAGATTTAAAAGTAGTCAAAAATGCAGGCGCTATTATTACGCATCCATACGGTTCTACAATTAAAAGTTTATTAGTTGGTATTTATGCATTAGGTGCTGAAGAAATAATTATTATGGCACACAAAGACTGCGGCATGGGTAGTTTAGACGTAAATACTGTAAAAGATGCAATGAAAGAACGTGGCGTTACTGATGAAACGTTTGATATTATCAAACACTCTGGTGTAGACGTGGACAACTTCTTAGAAGGCTTCGAAAACGCAAGTGATAATGTTAAACATAATATTGATATGCTTTATCATCATCCATTATTTGATAAAAAAGTACCAATTCATGGTCTTGTGATTGATCCGCATACTGGCGAATTAGAATTAATCCAAGATGGCTATGAACTGGCAGAAAAAAATAAATAGTACATAAACTGTATTATGGATAATACAAAGGCAAGATTGAAAGCACTCATTTTCAATCTTGCCTTTTCTTTTATTGAATTAAATCGTGTTGGAATGCGTAAATAACAGCTTGTGTTCTGTCTTGAACTTCTAGCTTGCTTAATATATTACTCACATGTGTTTTAACTGTTTTAATCGTAATATGTGACGCACTGGCGATTTCTTGGTTAGAATAACCTTTTGCGATTAACAATAAAATTTCCATTTCTCTATCTGTTAATAATTCATATAATTCAGCACGTTGATTCATGCGATTACGCATTTTAACAAGTACTTCCGCTTCAAACACCGATTCGTTACGATATGTTTTACGAATCGCTTCTGCGATATCACTTGCGCTCGTCGTTTTTAGAATATAACTGTCTACCCCAGCGTCTAAAGCACGATACACTTCATTATCCTCAATATAACTTGTCAGCATCAATACTTTAATCTGAGGTAAATCTTTTTTAATCTGCATTGTGGCTTCTACGCCATCCATGTCTTCCATCAACAAATCCATCAAGATTAAATCAGGCTGCAATTCATGAGCTTTTTCAATTGCTTCTTTACCTGATTTGCCTTCCCCGACGACTTCGATATCAGGTTGTGTAGATAAATAACTTGAGATGCCGATACGAACCATTTCGTGGTCATCGACAAATAATACTTTAATCGCCATCATTTTCCTCCTTATTCAATGGAGCCTTCACTTCAATTCTTGTCCCTGCCCCAGGCAAAGAAACAATATGCAGTGTTGCCCCAATTTCTAATGCTCGCTCTCGCATATTCTTCAATCCATAGCTTTTCTCCATTTTTTCATCTACATCAAAGCCTTTACCATCATCTTGAATACGCAATAATAGATAATCATCTTTATTAAATAAATCTATCGTTAATTTTGTGCCTTCTGCATGTCGCAGTGTATTGGAAATCCCTTCTTGGGTGATACGGAATAAATGATCTTCTATGCCTTTTGGTACCTCAAAGTCTTCAATATCATAAACTACTTTCATAGGCACTTTCTTTTGTAAGTCCACAACAAGATCTTTAATTCCTTCCCCAAGTGAGCGATCTTTTAAGCCAAGCGGTCTTAAATGTAATAACAATGCACGCATTTCTAGTTGCGAATCTTGTACCATCTTTTCTAATGTCGGAATTTGCTGATCAAGTGGCGGTTCAAGTGGTGATTCCTTAATCGCCGATAACATCATACTTGCCGCAAATAATTGCTGACTAACTGAATCATGCAATTCCCTAGCTAAACGCTGGCGTTCATCTTCTATAATTTTCTTCACTTTAACGTCATTTAAATTATATGTTTCGTTGGTCAAATCTTGTGTTTTAATACGTAGTCGATGTAATTCTTGGTTTAATGGCACAAGTGTATGATAGATATCCAAAGTTTCTTGGTAGAGTTCGATATTTTGATCATTAATACCGACAACTTCCCCTTCAATGGAATGTTCAATTTGTGTTTTAATCCAATCATTTTGTTCGTTCACTTTATACGCTAACACAGAACCAACAATAATACTCATCAAAATCACTATAATATTTAAAAATAAGAAAACAGGAATGCCGAAAATCTGCGTATAAAACATTCCTTGAAAGTAGATGATGTTGACGAATACTTTGTCTATAAAAAAGAAAATCGCTAATATACTATAGTTCAATATCAGCATCGAACCGATGGCTCTGATATAGTGGTTCATCTATAAACCACCTCAACATCACCAATAAATGTCGAAGTATAAATATTGATGTTATAGTTTTCTTCTTTTGTTTCTTCAGTCATTTGGATATGATTATTTTCAATCTTAACCGTATTCTGATTCACAGTCGCATTACCATAAAATGCTGCTGCGTGAAGATTGATATTGTAATTCATCGGCACAATAATTTGAATCTTACCAATGAAGTGTCTCATCACAATCGTGTTATTTTCTTTAATATTTGCTGCTTTCGTTAAATCAATATGGATATCGCCGATGCCATGTTGAATTTGCAAGTCTTCCCACTTATAAACATAAACAGGAGTTCTTTGATTACCGAACCATTTTTGTTTAATAAATTGCGGTGAAGTAACTTCTTCATCAGAAGCAATAATCTTCATCGGTTTAAATTTGAAGACGATATAACGAATAATAATCAGCACTAAGAAAATAAAAAGAATAATAATCGTATATTTGTTAGAGAGCAGTGTAAAGGCAATCATTAATACACCAATCCAAAAGGCCAACAGACCTCTGACTTTATGGAAATAAAGATAGCCTACGTACATTAAGATAATCCCTAATAATAATACGAGAATAAAGCCGATTTTTTCAAAAAAGATATAGTAAAAATTGGCTATAATCATTAATGCTGTAAATATTATCAACATCTCAGTTGAGATATACTTATTGGTCATGTTTCGCCACCTTTTCTATGCAACTAAACTCATTTGTGCAATCATATCACATTCTCTTTCAAGCGTAATACGTGTTTTATTTTGCTCTGATAAATCTGCTTCAATTCTTGCACAATCAGATTCTGCCTCGTTTAAGTCATGCATTAATGCAGACAACTCTGCATTATTAATATTTTCCATTCGTTGTACATTGCTGATTTGATATTGATCCATCAAATCGATATATTTATTTTCTACTTCAGTTGTCAATTGTTCAATATATGCCACGATATTTTGTCTTTTGCGGTTTAAATAAGCGATATATTGTTTAGTTGAATGTAACTTTCTGTTTAAATGCGCTTGGCAATTCGTAATACTGTATTTAACTGTAGTGTGATAAAGTTTGTCTAAATAAATTGCTATGATATTCATGGAATCACCTCATTTATGATTGATTCCATTATAAAATAATTCCAGACGCCTCACGATAGGCTCTGGAACCATTTTACTTTCATACTTTAGTCCTAATTCCCATGATACCAAGGAATTATTCTTCTGTTTTATCTATTTTCGTTGTTAATAATGGACCATCTTTCGTCACAATAACCGTATGTTCGATTTGTGCGACATAACTTTTATCGCTTGTTTCAAAAGCCCATTCATTTTTACCTTCAGTTACAAATGTTGCATTAGAAGAAATGAAAGGTTCTACTGCAATCACAGTACCTTCTTTTAGTAATGTTTTATCTTTTGGATCATAGTAGTTTAGAACGTAATTAGGTGCTTCATGTAATGAGCTTCCTACCCCATGACCTGTTAAGTTACGGATAACTTTCAAATCATTTTTACGTGCAGTTGCGTGTACTGCTTTACCGATTTGACTTAGTTTACTGCCTGGTTTGATTTTTTTCATTGCATTGTCAAACGCTTCTTCAGCAACTTCACATACTTTTTGTTTCATCGGGTCACTTGGTTCACCCACAACAAATGAAATACCAGTATCTGCGTAATAACCATTTTTCAATGCAGATACATCTATATTAACTAAATCCCCTTCACGGATTTTGCGTTTACCTGGAATACCATGTGCCACTTCTTCATTTACACTGATACAAGTTTGACCAGGGAAATTTTCATCATGGATAGGTGCAGACAAAGCACCGTGTTGTTCAAATAAATCTTTAGCAATGTTATCTAATTCTTTAGTTGTTACACCCGGTTTTGTTGCTTCTTGCATTGTATCTCTGACTAATGCACAAATATATCCGATTTCTTTTAAACCTAATAATTCTTCTTCTGTTTTTACAATCATGTGCGATCCCTTTCCTTATTCAATAATTGATAATGCAGCGCACGTGCGCTTATATGTCTCATTATGATACGAAATTATCATAATTAACACTCATTCTTTCTTATTATAGCAAAAAATGTTTGTTATACTAAATCTGTAAGAAGCAGTTCATTCGTTAATAACTGCAAATGGAACTATGTTGCAACAAAGTTGCCGACATCAAGTGAGGTAAATTTTTTTATGACACAAGACAAATGGTATCGCAAAATTATCGGCGCAAGAACCATTAAAACTGGACTTGCCACATTTTTGACAGCCTTCTTTTGCATGGCGCTCAATCTTAACCCGATTTATGCCACTTTAAGCGCCATCGTCACCATTGAACCAACCGCAAAAGCATCACTCAAAAAAGGATATAAACGTTTGCCTGCGACTGTTATCGGTGCGCTCTTAGCTGTACTCTTTACGTATATTTTCAGTGATAAATCAGCACTTGCTTATGCGATGAGCGCCACCTGTACAATCTTTATTTGCGCAAAATTAAAATTACATGATGGTATTACAGTTGCGACTTTAACCGCTATGGCCATGATACCAGGTATTGGAGATCATTATTTATTTAATTTCTTCTCACGACTTTTAACAGCGGTCATCGGTTTGGTTACAGCTGGTTTGGTAAACTTAATTGTTTTACCGCCGAAATACTACCATCAAGTTGCTGAGAACGCACAAAAAGTTGAAACAGATATGTATCATCTCTATAGTCTACGTTTAAAAGAATTGGTGAATGAAAAATTTAATTCTACTAAAACTAATCAAAAATTAGAAAAATTACTTTCAGCCATCTTGCGAGTAGACACATTAATTCGTTACCAAAAAGACGAATTAGAATACCACAAAGACCAAGAAGATTGGGTTAAACTTAAAGCACTGTCTAATCGTGCACATACAGATCGCCTGTTTATTACCCATTTATCTAACATTGTCTATTTGCCTAAGAACACTAAGTTTCACTTCACGAAAGCTGAACAAACAGCTATCTTGAACATCGCAGAAAGTATCAGTGAAATTATAGAAACAGGTGGTTTTGAACGTGTAGATGAAGATGCTGAAATATTAAAACGCAGTGTGATTCGTTTAGATGAATTTGAAAAACAACAAGTTAAAAGCCATATCATTTATGAAATTCTCATGACTTATCGTATTCTCGATGAACGTTATGCTTAACAGAAAAGGGGTCGGGACATAAATGTTCTGACTTC
>NZ_KV837083.1:0-20021 GCF_001838465.1 Staphylococcus sp. HMSC061G12 | reverse complement strand
ATTATTATGATCTTCGTGTGTAATACCCTCAGACTTTTCTTTTACTTTTTGAAAAATCCCTTCTTTTTTATTATTTTTGTCTTTTTCATTTGAATGAGACATAACATGTACTCCTTTATTACTATATTCAGTTGGTCAATGAGTTGAAAAAAGGGGGATAGAACTTAGATGAGTAAAACTCACTTAAGTTTATCCCTATAGTCAACGCATTGTAATGCTCTTAAACCTATAATTAGTTTAAGTGTTTATCGTTTTGTTTACGCTCTTGTAACGTGTTTTTCGCATTTTTCAATGCACGTTCTAATTCTGGGTTATTGCGACGAATTTCTTCGATAGCATCTTTCCAGTAAAGAACTTCTTCTTTGATTACGCTGATTTTTGAAGGTCCTCTGTCAGAACGTTTACCTTCTTTTAAGTTCTGAATACTGCTTTTTAATGCATTTCGCGTATTTTTGTCAGCTAATGTAATTGCTCCGCCGACTAAAGCGCCTAATAAAATGCCTGGTACTAATTTGTTATTCATAATTTATCTACCCCTCTTTAGAATTTGTGTCTTTAAGAATGTAATCAATTAAATTATCACATGATGATTGTACCATATCGAATACACCCTCAAAATTATTTGTATAGTAAGGATCAGGTACATCTTGTTCTTCCATATCGCTGAATTCCAACAATTTGAATAATTGGCCCTTCAACTCAGGATTGATACGCTTAATGTTATCCACATTACTTTGATCCATCGCAATAATGTAATCAAAGTCATCCGTAGATTCAAATAGTTCACTGATCATACCGTCAAAAGGTATGTTGTGAGTATTTAAAATGCGTTGTGTTCCTTCGTGAGGTGCTTGGCCTAAATTCCAACTGCCTGTACCGCGTGAGACAACTTCAATGCCTTCTATACCGCGGTCTTTCAGACGTTGTTTCATAATTGCTTCAGCCATTGGAGAACGACAAATATTGCCTAAACAGACAAATGCTACTGTAGTCATATTTTACCTCCAAATTATTTTTCAGCCGGATAAATAAAGCGTATGATGAACATAGATACAAGGTATACCTAACGTTCCATAGATAATATTTACCCGAACTCTGATGAAATAACCCATATAACATTATCTTATCGGTTTTTAATCAACATCTAAAGAGTAAATTATCAAAAGTTTTCAGGAATTGTTGAGTTTGATAATATATAAACATAAAGAGGTGATTTAAATGTCAGAAACAAATAGAGATATGATCATTGATATCAGAGAGAAACTAAACGTGGTAAACGTTAATCTAATCGATCCTGATAAATTTGAAGATGCAGACGAAGCTAAAATCAAAGAAATTCATAGCTTTGTTACTTCAAAAGAAAAATTTTCACCAAGTGAAGTGACTGCCATCGCATCTGAATTAGGCGAACTACGACAATCGTAAGAACAAACAGCAGTCAGAATAAGGAGGAACTTTGTTATGTCACAATTACAAGAAAAGCTAAAACAATATGCACAACTTATCGTAGATGTCGGTATGAATGTGCAAGAGGGGCAACCAGTATTTATTCGTTCATCAGTAGATGCTTTAGAATTAACGCATGATATCGTTGAGGCAGCATACAAACGCGGCGCTTCTGATGTAAGAGTAAAATATGCAGATGATACATTAAGACGTTTAAAATTTGAACATGAATCTGTAGAATACTTCGAAGAAAATGATTTGAAAGATTATGATATTGAAGAACGTATGGATTATGTAAAACGTGGTGCTGCAAACTTAGCTTTAATGAGTTCTGACCCTGATTTATTAAGTAATGCAGATAGTGCTAAAAAAGCAGCTTTCGGCAAAGCTTATTCAAAAGGATTCAAAGGATATATGGAAGCAATTCAAAATAATGACTTACCATGGTGTGTAGTCGTATATCCGAACAAAGCATGGGCACAACGTGTCTATCCTGAATTAGATGCTGAGGCAGCTTATGAAAAATTCATTGATGAATTATTAGACATTGTTCGTGTAGATGGTAATGATCCGATTGAAAACTGGAATCAACATATCCAAAACTTAAGTGAACACGCTAAATATCTACAAAACAAACAATATTCAGCACTTCACTATATTTCAGAAGGTACAGATTTAACAATTGGCTTGCCTAAGAATCATTTATGGCAAGATGCGACAAGTTTCACAAATGATGGACAAGAATTTATTGCCAATATCCCAACTGAAGAGGTATTTACAGCCCCTGATCGTAATCGTGTAAACGGTCATGTGACAAATAAACTTCCGCTCAGCTATAACGGAACGCTGATTGATGGCTTTACGCTTACATTTAAAGATGGCAAAGTTGTAGATTTTTCTGCTGAAAAAGGGGAAGAAGTATTACGTGACTTACTTGATACTGATGAAGGTTCAAGATATCTAGGGGAAGTCGCGTTAGTTCCAGACGATTCACCGATTTCAAATCGTAATCGTGTCTTTTATAACACATTGTTAGATGAAAATGCTTCTTGCCACATCGCATTAGGCGCTGGTTATCCGTTTACGATAATTGGCGGTACAGAAATGACACGTGAACAATTAACAGAAGAAGGTTTAAATGATGCGTTTATTCATGAAGACTTCATGATTGGCAGCGCAGATTTAACGATTTATGGTATCACGCAAGATGGGGAAGAAGAGATTGTGTTTAAAGACGGTAACTGGGCTTACTAAAATAAATATAATCAATTCATAAAGGAGATCAATTGTGGAACAAAGAGAAAGTAAACCAATGTCAGCATCAAAAACTGTAAAAGATCGTCAAGTATATCCGCAAGATACGAATCATCATCATACTATGTTCGGTGGACTCTTAATGGCGAACATTGATGAAATTGCGGCAATCTGCGCTATGAAACACAGCAGTACGCCAGTTGTTACAGCTTCTACAGATTCAGTGGACTTTTTATTACCTATCCGTAATGGAGATATTATTTCATATGAAGCAATGGTTTCATACGCTGGTTCAAGTTCAATGGAAGTTTGTGTACAAATCATTCTTCAAGATATCATCAATGATAAAAAACATATGGCAGCACTCAGCTTCTTAACATTTGTAGCGTTAGATGAAAACGGCAAACCAACAGAAGTACCAGATGTTTATCCTGAAGGTGAAATTCAAGAATGGTTCCATAGTACTGCGCCTGCACGTGTAAAACGCAGAAAAGAACGTCGTCAAGAAAGTAAAGATACCTTAGAGTTCTTAACGAGAAGACGACATATTGAATAAAATAAGCAATTAAAAATGGCATCTCAACATAAAATGAAGTGTTGAGAGGCCATTTTGTATTATTAACGTTATTGTTGCTGGAAGATGCGATGCATCATTTTTTCTTTTTCTCGGAAATCAGTATTTGGATAATACATATTTTTTACTAGTAAGTTCGGTCCTAAGCAATGTACCGGTGCACAATGACAATTCAAACTTTGTGCTAAGTCTGAAGCGAGCCATTTGTCGAAAACATCTGTAAGACGATCGGTTTGGATATTAGAAATAGAGCCTGTCTCATCGCCGAAGTCCGTCACAATCACATCGCCAGTAAAGACATTGACGTTCAAACGGCTGCGGCCGTCTGGATCATTACGTAAGCTGACATTTTTTGCTGAACGCAGTTGTTTGAATAATTGTGCATCGTCTTCATCTTGAATGCATGGATAAATCGGTAGTGTCCCAAACAACATCCATACAGATTCGTCACGAATTTCTAAAAGGTGACGTATAGTTTCTTTAATTTCTTTCAAACTAAGTACGTTAAGCTGACTCGCAAAATCAGATGGATACATCGGATGAATTTCATGTCGACTGCATTTCATATCATTTACCACTTCACGATGAATTTTTTCAAGGTAAGGTTTCGTGCTTTGGTTCAACATCGTTTCAGCAGAGACAAACATGCCTTGTTCAGATAATGTTCTAGAATTCTCAATCATTTGTTCATAAAGTTTGAGTTTTGCTTTAAGCGGGGGCTGTTTTTCCATTGCGCCGAATCCAACTGTAGCGAATTCATCCGTTGTTCCCCAGTTGTGTGAAATATGCATCACGTCTATGTATTCAGCAATATCTAAATAGCGATCTTGCGGCAAAGTTAAATTAGAGTTCATTTGTGTATAAATACCGCGATCATAGGCATATTTTAATAGCGGTTTAACCACATTTCGAATTGATTTCTTAGAAAACATCGGTTCGCCGCCTGTGATAGATAGGGTACGTAAATTAGGAATTTCATCTAAACGTTTAAACATTAATTCCATTGGAAGCGGTTCAGGATCTCTTGTTTGTAAGGTATAACCGACTGCACAATGACTGCAGCGCATATTACATAAATTCGTTGTGGTGAATTCAATATTGCTTAACTGCAAGCTGCCGAACGCTTCGACATCATTGTATGCCTCCCAAGGATCATTTGCTATAGTAATCGGCTTTTTAATATTCGTATATTGGCCAATCATAATTTTGCCTTCTTTCTATACAATGTATTTCTTAATAAAAAAGGGGTAATGTGAAGTGAAAGATTCAAATCACAAAAGATGAGTCATTCCATATTATTAATATTCTAGTGAATTTTGTCAATCGCATGTTAGAATAGAATTATATTTTTAAAGAAGGAGCCTTATCATGAAAATGAGCGAAAACGAATTAATTACGAACATTAAAACGAGATTATCTGAATTTGTAGATGAAATTGATCATGTGGATCCAGATAAAGTCAGTGTTGAAGATGTTGATGAATGGATTGGTTTACTAGACCAATTAGAAGAAAAAGTAAAACTTTATCAACGTGAGAAGTAAGGTCTCATACTTTCTATGTTTAAATCATGACATTTTGGTCTATACAATAAGTACAATCAAAGACAAAAGAAATTCTTATTACAATTTATTGTATAGAATAGAAAGGTGATAAATAAATGGCACAAACAGTAGCAATTATTTTAGGTAATGACTTTGAGGATATTGAATTAACTAGTCCAAAAGAAGCAATCGAAGAAGCAGGCTACAATACAGTGATTATCGGCTCAGAAGCTGGAGAAGAAGTCGTAGGTAAACACGGTACAAAAGCTAAAGTTGATGTAGATATCGGCTCAGCTGAACCAAGCGATTATTCAGCATTATTAATTCCAGGCGGATTCTCACCAGACCATTTACGTGGAGACGTAGAAGGAAGATATGGTACATTCGCAAAAGCATTTATCAAAGAAGATGACCCAATCTTTGCGATTTGCCATGGTCCACAAGTATTAATTGATACTGATGATTTAAATGGCCGTACGTTAACAGCGGTATTAAACGTACGTAAAGACTTAGAAAACGCAGGTGCACATGTTAAAGATGAATCAGTAGTCGTTGATAAAAATCTTGTAACAAGCCGTACACCTGATGATTTAGATGACTTCAACAAAGCAATTGTTGACGCATTAAAAAATAATGAAAAATAAGCAGTTATAAGCTTAGCCGGAATATCTATGAGATATTCCGGTCTTTTACATATCCAGGAGTATCCATGTGTACTACTCAAGACCGATTTTGTGTCAAAACGTATAATTCTTATTTCATATCAAACAGTTCTCAATTATAATATGTGTGAAATACTAAAATAGATTGAGGAGATCTGTGTATGAAAAGAAGCGAAAGGCTATCGAGGTCTCAACGTGAGACAACAAGAGGCACACAGAATACACCCCATTATAATACTTATTATCAACCCGTAGGTACACCGCCGAGAAAAAGAAAAAGCAAAGGGCTATTTTTAAAATTACTTATTGGACTCATTATTGTAATTGCACTCTTCTTTGGTGTGATGTATGCATTGTCATCACGTGCCAATGTAGAGGACTTAAAAACCATTGAAAATAAATCTACGTTTGTTCCAATCAATGATATGCCGAATTATACTAAAGGCGCTTTTATCGCTATGGAAGATGAGCGATTCTATGACCATGGCGCATTTGATGTGAAAGGTATATTTAGGGCACTGTTCACGACTTTAAGTGATCAATCGGTACAAGGTGGCAGTACAATCAGTCAACAAGTTGTTAAGAATTATTATTATGGAAATGAACAAAGTTTTACACGGAAAGTGAAAGAAATATTGGTCGCATCGCGTATGGAACGGGAATATTCTAAAGAAGAGATATTGAGCTTTTACGTTAATAATATTTATTTTGGTGATAATCAATATACTATTGAAAGTGCTGCAAATCATTACTTTGGTACAACGACCGTCGCAAACAGTCAAAATATGCCGACGATTAGTGTGCTTCAAAGTGCCATTTTAGCAAGTAAAATTAATGCGCCAAGTGTATATGATGTTAATAATATGTCACAGAACTATATTAACCGTGTCAAAATCAATTTAGAAAAGATGAAGCAGCAAGGTTATATCAACGATGAACAATATAAAACAGCATTAGCTCAGTTAGGCGTTTAATGCGATTTCAGGCAATCAGTATATTCAGCTGCATTGCCTTTTTTATATGTCGCATGCTTAAAAGAGACAATGTATGTTACTTGTGTAAATTCAGGGGGATAATGCTATAAAAGTACATGCATTTGTTTTACAATAAGTATCGATACCGTTATGAATTAAAGAGAAGAGGTGAGACCATGCCTAAAATTACAATGATTGAAGTTCAAAAGAAAAATAAAGAGCGGTTTAATTTATACTTAGACGGTGCCTTTGAGATGGGTATCGATATGGATACTTTAGTACACTTTAATTTAAAAAAGGGCGATGCGCTCACTGCTGAAGATATGATGCATATTCAAAAGTATGAGCATTATCGCTTAGGGTTACATTACGCTGTTCAATATCTTTCATATCGTAAAAGAACTGAACAAGAAGTCATTACACATTTACAAAAACATGAAATCAATGAGGTAGCTATTGCAGAAGTCATTGCTTATTGTCATCAAGAAGGCTATATTGATCATCAAGATTATGCGGAAAGTTTAAAAAATACTATGATTCGGACTACTGATAAAGGGCCTGAGATTTACAAACAAAAGCTTTATAAAGCGGGAGTCGAAAAGAATATTATTGAAGATTATGGCGAACGTTATGAACAAGAACAACCGCTTGAAGATATCGTTGCGCTTGCTGATAAATTGATGCATCAAAAGAAAGGACCGATGAAGAAGCGGACAGATAAAGTGAAACAATCATTATTACAAAAAGGCTATTCATTCGAGATGATTAATGAAGCGATGCAAGCCTTAGATTTTGAACCAGATACAGATGAAATTGATGCTTTATTGCAAAAGGAATTAGAAAAAGTGTATCGTAAAAATGAACGCAAATATAGCGGGCAACAACTTGTGATGAAAACAATAGAAGCACTTCTCAGAAAAGGCTATGAGTATGATACAATTAAAGATAAATTAAGAGAAAGCGGGATTAGTGATGACTGAGAAAAGTTTAAGCGAAATGACTAAGAGTGAAATTTTAAATGAAATACAAAAATATAAAGAAAAAATGCGTAAAGCAGAAATGAACGGCATTTTAAATGAATATGATGTCTACCGTACAAAAGTCATCATTGCGGAAAGTTACTTAGTAGATACAGATAAAATTGAATTCGGTAAACTTTATGAATTAAATGATGGTACGAAACGTTATATGCGTGTAGATCGTTTGAAAGGTGTCTTTGCATGGGGCAAAATCCTGCATAGCGGACTAAGTGAAGAAGGCATCCCAGTCGCATTATTAAAACTTTAGAAGGATGTAGAAATTATGGCGAGTTCGATTGTATTAAAATTACTGAATATTACACATTATTATCGTAAAAAGAATAGAAAAAAATGGTATCTGCCGTATGGTTATGATGCTGAAGATATCGAATTGAATAATGTGTCACTTCACTTATATCAAGGAGAATCATTAGGTATTATAGGGGAGCCTGGTGCGTCGAAAACGTTAATCGGCAGAATCTTAGCCGGTGAAGTTAAACCTGATAAAGGGCGTATCCGACGTAACGGCAGTTTATATTTCGGAGATATCGAAGATAAACATTTACACGAAGAAACGGTGACTGCGCTTGTTCAAAATGCAGTGGAATTATTTACATATACGGTTTCTGGACATAAAGTCGAACAAATTTTGCGCTATGCTGATTTATATGAGCAGAAAGATAAGCTAGTTTACCAGTTAACTGATCGTGAGTATGCACAATTAATTGTAAGTTTAGCACGTACGTCTAAAGCCGATATCATTATCTTTAATCATGTGTTAAGTGAATTGGATGATGCATTTATGGAGAAAGCCATAACACTTTCTCAAGATTACATAGATGATGAACTTACAATGATTACAATCGATGATAATTTAAAGGTTATCCAGGCAGTATGTAACTATGCCGTATGGATTTCACATGGCCAATTACGTATGGAAGGCCCATTGAGTCGTGTGTTGCCTGCATTTAAAGAACATGAACGAGACCGTCAATCATTAAAAACTGAAGATGAAAAAGCGCAGTTTGATGTAGACTGGAAAGAAAAACGTACGCGTATTCCTGAAATGTCTTATAACTTCAAACGAATTGAACGTTATAAACACGCAAAACCGACACCTTTCTTGGCACGTGTTATCGGTTGGAGCGTTTTGTTATTGGTCGGCTTTATTTTTACAGCGGTATTGTTGTTTAACAATTTAGGTATTGTGCATTTTGCGCAAAACACTGAACAAAGTAAATTACAAGCTCAGAAAAAAGGTGTATTTGACGAGACTTTGACCTACGGTATTGTGATGAATAACAATATTGAAGTTAAAGGGATTCACCATAAACAAAAAGTGAAGCTGCCGAAATATACATTTGTGACGATTACTGGAGAAAATGATAATAAATATCGACTGGTTATCGATGATAAATCTTATGTAATTGGTAAAAATAAATTATATCATTTCAATCCAGCAGGTCTTTATGAAAGACATAGTAAAGATACACTCGAAGATTACATGAAGTCTAATTATATTAATTATATAGATTTCTATAATAGTCACTTAGGTCAATCTCATAAGAAAGTAGTTAAAAGTTTAGTTCCTGAGAAAGATCAACGTTTTGTTGCGCCAGTCACACAACAGCCTGTAGATTTATTGTTCAATGATAATGATCATTTAACAGGATTTGTATTCCCGATTGTTGATAAAGACAAATTAAAAGATAAGTTTGATATTCAAGGGGATTACTGGGTCACAAAATCAGGCAATGGTTACTTTATTGCTGATTTGAAAGATAATAAATGGATTTATATAGAATTGTAGGTGAGACCGTTTGATAGATAAATTGATAAATTTTTATTATAGCTTGCCGCAAATGATGAAACATTTAATGGGGAGTTTGAAGCGGAATTGGAGATGGTTCGCGATTCCGCTTGTAGCTTCAGTATTGTTATTACTCGTAATGTTGCTGTTTTTAAAAATCATTAACGCGACAGAAGAAACACAAGCTGTGTGGTATTACCGCTTCATCGGTTTCATCACATTATCTTGGACACTTGTTACTTTATATTTCAACACAATGCGTTATCGCAGAGATTATTATGAATATAAGAACTATGACTATCCAACCGCTTTTAAAAGTATTATCTATACACTGATTTTTTCAGTAGGATTATTACTTTCTATCGCATTAGTTGTCCTGGTCAAACCCGTCAACTTAGATAGTTCATTTTGGGCTATTGGCTTTTACTGGGTCATGTGGAATATATTTGTGATGATTGTTTCGCAAGTATTAGGTTTAGTAAGAATGATCAGCCGTTACAATATTTTTGATATGACACTCTATATCGTATTTGCGGTTATGTTTATTATCGTACCGATCTTTTTCATTCCAGGTCCACATAAATCAATTTGGATGCATATTTTAATGTTGAATCCATTATTTTATTTAGTTTCTGGTATTGAAGAAGCTGTGATTATCGGTGTTAATAGTTTGGGCAATATACCTTATCATTTCTTCTTTATTGTATGGTTAGGTATCGCAAGTCTATTATTGTATATTCTAAGACCACATATCGCATATGAGAAATTTAGAATGACAACTAATCGTTCTATTCATTTAAAAAATACGGCTGAACCTGAAAAGGTGAAAAACTCCAATTTTGATCATTAATCAAATGAGTTTAGGTATATTAAAATATTCATAGAAAAAATAAAACGAGAACAAAGTGTAGTTGATACATTTTGTTCTCGTTCTTTTATTAATGTGTATAAAGTTTTTTCATCAATTTCTGTTCACTAAAGACCCAACCTGTGTATGAATGGGTGATATTTAAGTCTTGGTCCAAATGCACAATCGCTACGAAAGAATAGTGATCTTTGTTTAAATAACGTAAGTCGATGAAGCGGACTTCAAGAATATTATCGCTTAAACGACGAGTATCCCATCTGTATATAGAAGAGAAGTTTAAAAACGCTTTGATATTAGGGTCGTTACGTAATACCTGCATTAATTCTTCATCAGGGAATGGTTGACGTTTCACTTTATCAGCGAAAACGACGTTTGTCCCATAACTGCGTCCGACATAGTCGTGAGTTTGTGTTTGAACTGCGACACGCCATTCCATAAATTTCATAGTAGGTGCCACAAATACTTTAACTAAGTGTGCATTATCTTGACTGCTGACCATACGTAAAACACGTTTTCGAATTGTGGCTTGGAAGATAAAACGTACAATATAATAAATTACTAATACGATGAAAATTGGAATATACACCGCAAAAGCATTTAAGCCAAAAGCCCATAGCACAATGCCTAAACACCATAAAATAAAGATGTAAGGATCAAAGGTATTAATGACACTCAATTGTATCCATTTATTTGAGAAAGGCCGCAACGCTTGCGTACCGTAGGAATTAAATATATCTACAAAGACGTGTAAAAAGACTGCAAGTTGTGCCCATAACCAAATATGCAATGGATTAATATGGCTGAAAAAGGTAAAAACGAGTAAGGTTATAAGTATCGGCCATAATATAGTGAAAGGTATTGAATGTGTGATACCTCTATGATTAGATATATAAACAGCATTATTTTTTAGTTTTAATACAGTGTCGCTGTCAGGAATTAAAGAACCTGCGATTAAGGTTGTAGCCGCAGCACCAAAATGATCTGACAGGGTCGGGTCATGCATGGCTAACGCAGTAAGCCCAATGCCCATGACGATATGTGTGCCTGTATCCATAATTGTTCACTCATTTCAATTAATCTTACATATAGTATAAAACATAATGACAAATAACTAAATCAATTCACCCTTAATTAAAGGGTGTGTTGACAAGAGAGAAGGAGAACTATTGAAGAATGAAACAGCAAAATAGTTTCAAAAGAGATTTATTAGATTGGTTTGAAACCAATCAACGTGAAATGCCTTGGCGAGAAACGACTAATCCTTATTATATCTGGATTAGTGAAGTTATGCTTCAACAGACACAAGTTAAAACAGTGATAGATTATTATCATCGTTTCACAGAACGTTTTCCGACAGTCGAAGATTTAAGTCAAGCATCACAAGATGAAGTTTTAAAATATTGGGAAGGATTAGGCTATTATAGTCGTGCACGCAATTTTCACCATGCAGTGCAAGAAGTTGCGACACAATATAACGGTAATGTCCCAAGCAATCCGGATTTGTTCGGACGATTAAAAGGTGTGGGACCTTATACGCAAGCAGCGGTGATGAGTATTGCGTTTGATTTACCATTGCCAACCGTTGATGGTAATGTTTTTCGTGTGTGGTCTCGCTTAAATAATGATTTCAGTGATACTACAAAACAATCTGTCCGAAAAAAATTCGAAAGTGAATTGCGTCCTTATGTCACAACACATGCAGGCCAATTTAACCAAGCTATGATGGAACTTGGCGCATTAATTTGTACACCGAAATCACCGCTTTGTTTATTATGTCCGGTTCAATCACACTGCGAAGCATTAGAAGAGGGGACGGTTGATCAACTACCCGTCAAACCTAAAAAGATTAAAAAGAAGACAATTAAACAAAATTGTTATGTCATTTATAATCAAAATGATGAAGTGTTAATTGAACAACGTACAGAAAAGCTATTACATGGAATGTGGGAGTTCCCGATGTATGAAGCAACTTATAGTGAAGAACAGCTTCATGACTTATTACAACAAGATATATCTATTAGTGAGACACCGATATTTAAGTTAAAACATCAATTCACACATTTAACTTGGGACATTCAAGTCTATCAAGTTGACGATGTTATAGATGAGTCACAAACACAATTAAGTGATCGCTTTCTATGGATGCGTTTAGAGGATAGAGAACACTACAACTTTCCAGCATCGATGCATAAAGTATTAAACTATTTAACAACGAAGTAGTTAAGTCTGAGTTTAAAAAAGCATTATGTTATAATTGTGATTGTGAAAAATAGCCAGGAGGAGGTGTGGAACATGGTAAAAGAGTCCATACCGAAAGAAGGAGAACGTATTAAAATACAAAGTTACAAGCACGATGGCAACATTCATAGAGTTTGGTCAGAAACTACGATTTTAAAAGGGACAGACCATGTTGTGATTGGGGGCAATGACCACACGCTTGTAACCGAAAGCGATGGACGTACATGGATTACCAGAGAACCAGCAATCGTCTATTTCCACTCGGAATATTGGTTTAATGTCATCTGTATGTTCAGAGAAGACGGTGTATATTATTATTGCAACTTATCGTCACCATTTGTGTGTGATGAAGAAGCATTGAAATATATTGATTATGATTTAGATATCAAAGTTTATCCGAATGGTAAATATCATTTGTTGGATGAAGACGAGTACCAACAACATATGCAGCAAATGAATTACCCTAAAGATATAGATGCGATTTTACGCAGGAATGTTGATATCTTACAACAATGGATTGAACAAAAAAAAGGTCCGTTTGCGCCAGACTTTATTAAAGTTTGGAGAGAACGCTTTAAAAAGTTGAGACAAGGTTAGCATATCAAGCAGATTGCTTTATTACGTCTTGTGTTTTTAATTATAATAACTTTGGTATGAATAATAATCGTAATACGAGGTTGGGACATCGCAATAAAATGTCTCGCCTCGTTGATTTATTTCGCATTAGAAAAGGATAGAAAGGGAGGATTGCCTCAATGATACGCAGGTATTTAAAGTTTGTTAAGCCGTATAAATGGCGGATAGCAGCTACCATTATTATCGGTATCATTAAATTCGGCATTCCGATGTTGATTCCATTATTAATCAAATATGTAATTGATGATGTCATCAACAATCCGAGCATGGGCACGCAAGACAAATTAAGCCACTTGGGTATCGCAATCGGGATTGCCTTTTTTATATTTGCAGTCGTACGTCCACCGATAGAATATATGCGTCAGTATTTAGCGCAGTGGACCAGCAACAAAATACTTTATGATATTCGTAGACGTTTATATGATCACTTGCAAGCACTAAGTGCACGCTTCTATGCCAACAACAAAGCAGGTGAAGTGATTTCACGTGTTATCAATGACGTTGAGCAGACTAAAGACTTTATTTTAACAGGACTAATGAACATCTGGTTAGACTGTGTGACAATTATTATCGCATTATCAATCATGTTTGTACTTGATGTTAAATTGACACTAGCCGCTATGATTATATTCCCGTTCTACATTTTAACGGTTTATTACTTTTTCGGAAGATTACGTAGTCTAACACGTGAAAGATCTCAAGCTTTAGCAGAAGTACAAGGGTTCTTACACGAACGTGTACAAGGTATTTCGGTGATTAAAAGTTTCGCAATTGAACAAAATGAAGCGCAAAACTTTGATAAGAAAAACAGTAAATTCTTACATCGTGCTTTTAAACACACACGTTGGAATGCTTATTCTTTCGCAGCAATCAATACGGTAACTGATATCGGACCGATTATTGTAATTGGCGTCGGTGGTTATTTAGCAGTAACAGGTTCCATTACAGTTGGTACGTTAGCTGCGTTCGTCAGCTATTTAGAACAACTTTTCGGACCTCTACGTCGTCTTGTTTCTTCATTTACAACATTGACACAAAGTTTCGCTTCTATGGACCGTGTTTTCCATTTATTAGATGAAGACTATGATGTAAAAGATGAACCTTATGCGAAACCGCTCAAAATCACAGAAGGTAACATCTCATTAGATCATGTATCTTTCCGATACAATCCACATGCACCTAAAGTGTTAGATGATATTTCGTTAAATGTGAATCATGGCGAAACCGTCGCCTTTGTAGGAATGTCTGGTGGAGGAAAATCGACATTAATCAATTTGATTCCTCGATTTTATGATTCTACCGATGGAACGATTACTATAGATGGCTATAATGTAAAAGACTTCTTATTATCTAGCTTGCGTGAACAAATCGGTTTAGTTCAACAAGATAATATCTTATTCTCAGACACAATCAGAGAAAATATCTTACTAGGTAAACCAGGTGCGAGTGATGAAGATGTGATAGAAGCGGCTAAACTCGCAAACGCACACGATTTCATTATGAGTCTGCCTGAAGGTTATGAAACTGAAGTAGGGGAACGTGGTGTGAAATTATCTGGTGGTCAAAAACAACGTATTTCACTTGCACGTATATTCTTAAATAATCCGCCGATTATTATTTTAGACGAGGCAACAAGTGCGTTAGACCTAGAAAGTGAAGCAATCATTCAAGAAGCTTTAGCACATTTAAGTGAAAATAGAACAACATTAATCGTTGCCCATCGCTTATCTACAATCACTCATGCAGATAAAATTGTAGTAGTTGAAAACGGACAAATTATTGAAGCCGGTACGCATCAAGAGTTATTAGCTAAACAAGGTGCATACCATCATCTTTATACAATTCAAGATTTATAATAAAGAAAGAGCAGAAACGTCCCTCAGCGGGGGACAGTTTCTGCTCTCTTTTTATAAGTCTAAGTCTTCTTCTTCAATTTCAATGTTAGAGTCATCTGTATGGAATTGGAAATAACTCATGACCAAACGGTCTAAGTGTGCTAAATCATAACTGAATTCCTCGATTGCTGAGATAATCTGCATGACATTAGAAATTGAATACTCAGAGGTTTCAGTGTTCAGGACCATTTCATTTTTAAATGCTTCCATTAACTCAATTTTTTGCGGAATGTCCACAGGTGCTTGGAAATTCTCGAAATCGTGTCTTGCTTTTTGAGCGATGCTTAACATAATTTGGTCATATGAAGTCATTAAATCATCTAGTTCAAATTTGATTTGCAAACGAAGATCAGTACTCATATTATGCAAATCATGTTGGTAACGATGCATACGTCTCAAAACATCATAGGCACTTTTTGTAGTTGTCACAACTTGTTTGAAAATTATCTTCTTACGATTTAATTCTGGCCAATTTTTTCTAAAGAAAGGACGTTCTTCTTTATAATAATTGAATAATTGTTCCAGATTTTTCAAACGTTCTTTAATACTCTTTGTATCTTCTTTAACATGGTAAAACTCTGTTGTATCGTTAATAACCAATTTAATCCAAATGAAAATATCAGAAGCGATATTCATTGAATTATAATAAAGCTTTGTTTCGTATTTAGGTGGAAAGAAGGCGACATTGACAGTGAAAGCACTGAAAACACCAATCATCACTAACACGAAACGATAAAACGCTGATGCATAGAAGTTACCTGTTTCTCCACCTTGACCCATGATGATAAGGGCAGTAACTGTGGCTAAGGTTGCAACATGTTGAAGTTTTAATTGGAATAATAAAGCAATTAAGACTATAACTGTTGCGCCCATGATAATAATACTATCGCCAAATAAACTGACCATCGATACAGATAAAATTGCACCGATTAAGTTACCTTGAAACTGTTCTTTTATAGTTTTATAAGAACGATATACACTTGGCTGCATTGCTACAATTGCACCGATACCTGCTACGGTAGGAATGCCTGCACTCTTTGGCAGCAGTGATGCAATTAACATCGCTAGGACAATCGCAATACCTGTTTTAAATATTCTTGCACCTAGTTTCAAATGAGTGTGCTCCTTTATTCCTATTTATGCACATTTGCTTGGAAGTGGTTTCCAAAAACAAAAACGTATATTAAAGTTTATACACTGAATCAATGTGTTTTTCAAGTTTATTTCATTTGGGAGAATGCATAGTCTGCAGCACGTAATGTTTCTTCGATATCTTCATCTGTGTGTTCTGTTGTTAAGAACCAAGCTTCAAATTTAGAAGGTGCTAAGTTGATGCCTTGATGCAACATTAATTTGAAGAATTTCGCAAATGCATCGCCATCAGAATTTTCTGCTTGCTCATAATGTGTTACTTTTTCGTCAGTAAAGTAAAGTGTTAATGAACCATAAACACGGTTTACTGTAGCTGTAATACCATGTTTTTCAATTAATTCATTTAAACCATCTTCTAATTTTTTACCAAGACGATCTAATTCTTCGTAAACACCTTCTTGTTCTAAAACTTCTAATAAAGCGATGCCTGCTTTCATTGAAAGTGGATTACCAGCCATTGTTCCTGCTTGATATGCAGGGCCTAAAGGTGCAACTTGTTCCATAATGTCTTGACGTCCACCGTAACCGCCGATTGGTAAACCGCCACCGACGATTTTACCGAATGCTGTTAAGTCAGGGTATACGTTCAACAAGTCTTGAGCAGCACCGTAGTGGAAGCGGAATGCTGTGATAACTTCATCATAAATTACAAGACCGCCATATTGATGGGTGATTTCATTTACTTCTTCAAGGAAGCCAGGAAGCGGTTCAACCATACCGAAGTTACCGATAATAGGTTCAACTAATACTGCTGCGATTTGATCGCCCCAATGTTTCATTGCTTCTTTGTAAGACTCGATATCATTAAAAGGTACTGTAATTACTTCTTGAGCCACGCTCTTAGGTACGCCGGCTGAATCAGGAGAACCTAATTGAGAAGGGCCGCTACCTGCAGCAACAAGTACTAAATCTGAGTGTCCGTGGTAAGATCCAGCGAATTTAATAATTTTATCGCGATTTGTATATGCACGTGCGACACGAATTGTTGTCATGACAGCTTCAGTACCAGAGTTGACAAAACGCATTTTTTCTAAAGATGGAATTGCTTCACGCAATTTTTTAGCAAATTCGATTTCTAGCTCAGTCGGTGTACCATAAAGCACACCTTTAGCTGCTTGTTCTTGAATAGCCTTAGTAATATGTGGATGTGCATGTCCAGTAATAATTGGACCATATGCTTGAAGATAATCAATGTAACGATTGCCGTCTACATCATATAAATATTGACCTTTACCTTCTTTCATTACTACCGGTGCACCGCCGCCAACTGCTTTATATGAGCGAGAAGGGGAGTTGACACCGCCAAGGATGTATTCGTCTGACAAACTTTGAAGTCGTTCGCTTTCAGTGAATTTCATTTTTTATCAACCTCTTTTAATTTAATATTTCCGTTTACTATCGTATCATATAATTAACTATAAGAAGAAAAAGGTGAGCATATGTTGAAAAAAGGAGACAAATTCCCTGAATTTGCATTAGAAAATCAAGATGGAGAAGTCATTACTAACGACACAATCAAAGGCAGAAAGGCAATTCTTTATTTCTATCCTAGAGATAATACACCTGGATGCACAACAGAGGCTTGCGATTTCCGTGATAACATGGCAATGTTTAATGATTTAGATATTGCAGTATACGGAATCAGCGGAGATTCTAAAAAGAAACATCAAAACTTTATTGCTAAACATGATTTGAATTTTGATTTGCTAGTAGATGAGGATTATAAATTATCTGAAGCAACTGGCGTGTATCAATTGAAGAAAAGTTTTGGCAAAGAATCTATGGGCATTGTCAGAACTACTTTCGTTGTAGATGAAAATGGTGTAGTAGAACATGTAATCGAAAAAGTTAAAGTAAAAGAACAAATGAATCAATTAAAAGAAATGTTGGGGTGAAGTGTGTGAAGGTTCTTTCATTAAATAGATTAAAAGACTCAGAGCAGTTATTGGAAGAAACTTTTCCAGAAGTAGAATTTGTATTTCGAAAAAATGTAGATGAAATAAATGAGCAAGATAAACGAGATGCAGATGTTGTAATTGGTTATAGTGGCAAAGCTGATCAAGCTTTTTTTGAGGGTATGCCTAATTTAAAATTTGTAGCTTGGTATGCGGCTGGTGTTAATTCACTACCATTACAATATTTTGCTGAACGTAATATTGTATTAACGAATGTATCAGGTATTCACGCAAAACAAATGAGTCAATTTGTATTTGCCTATATTTTAGACGATTATAAACAAATGAGAGTTTCTAGACAAAATCAAGATAATAAAGTTTATGATTCTACAATTACAGGCAGACGTGTAGATGGAGATACGTTACTAATTTTGGGGACAGGTAATATTCCTAAACAAATTTCCAAACTTGCACGTGCATTTGAAATGAAAATTATTGGTATTAATACAACTGGACATGAAGTTGATGGATTTGATGAAACATATCCTTTAAAGGAACTTGATCAAGTTTTGCCTAAAGCAGACGTTGTAGTTAATGTGCTGCCCGAAACTGAAGAGACATACCATTTATTAGAAGATAAGCAATTTGACGCAATGAAAGAGACCGCATTATTTATTAATATCGGCAGAGGTACAATTGCTTCAGAAGAAACAATTGTTAAAGCGCTTAATGAGGGCAAAATTCGTCATGCTTATTTAGATGTTTTCGAAAAGGAACCTCTATCAGAGGATAATCCGTTATATCAATTAGATAATGTAAGTATTACTGCGCATATCACAGGAAATGGTAAAGAAAACTTTAAAGAGGCATCTCAAATTTTTATTAGAAACTTCAAACATTTTCTAAGTAATGGAGATGTCATTGAGAAAAAAGTAGATTTATCAAAAGGTTATTGATAAAATAATGTGCCAACATTGACATTTCAATGGTTCTACCGTTATATTAATATTAAGTAATAATAATTATTAAGTAGAAAGACGGTGGATTAGATGAGTGCAGAAATGGAATCTATTGAGCATCAATTAGAGGACTCTATTGCATCTTTAAGAAATGCCGGAATCAGAATTACACCGCAAAGACAAGCCATTCTTAGATTTTTGATTTCAAGTGAAACTCATCCAACAGCAGATGAAATTTATCAGGCACTGTCACCAGATTTTCCAAACATAAGTGTTGCGACGATATACAATAACTTACGTGTGTTTAAGAAAACAGGAATTGTGAATGAATTGACTTATGGAGATGCATCTAGTCGCTTTGATTTTAATACACATAATCACTATCACGTCATTTGTGAGAATTGCGGTAAGATAGTAGATTTTCATTATCCGCAATTACATGAAGTTGAACAATTAGCTCAACATGTGACAGGTTTTAAAGTGTCACATCACAGAATGGAAATTTATGGATTATGTCCAGAATGCCAAAGTAAAGAACAATAAAACATTATTACCATTAATAGGAAAGCTGAATGTCACATGGCATTCAGCTTTTTTATATTTGGTTTCGGATCATGTGAGTTTTAATCCTATGTAAAGTATTTAACAACGTTCCTTACAATAAGAAAGCTGATTTGAAGAGGGGGACAAAGTATTAATACACTCAAAGAGTAAGATGGTTGGACGTTTAATTACACCATATACATCAAAAATCTCATATGAATGAAATCGTGCGTACTATTAGTAATTTTATACATTTTTTATTATAGAAAATTATTGACTCTTAACTAAAGGCTTGATATGATGAATAGGTCGTTGAAACGGCGCAGTAAATTAAACATTGAGAATTAAAAGTTTGAATTAAAAACTTTAACAAAGTGTAAATTTTACTATTGATTATCAACAAGAAACATTATAGAATAGTTATTGTTGAAAAAAACGAAACAAGTTACTTCGAAAAAATAAATTTTAAAAAGTACTTGACTTCAAAATTCAAAAGCGGTATAATTGATTATTGTAACGCGAAAAAATGAACATTGAAAACTGAATGACAATAT
>NZ_KV837082.1:0-1537 GCF_001838465.1 Staphylococcus sp. HMSC061G12 | reverse complement strand
TACAAATCTTTTTGCAGCTAATCCAAAAAAGAGATCAAGCAACTTTATGCTGCTTAATCTCTGTATTTTAGCCCACCAGTTCTATTTGGTTCTCTGTCAAATAAAAAAGGAGCGATTTTCATTTTTATTAGGTTTCAGAACAATTATATCCCAGCCGCGTTACATTACGGAAGTGCTTAATGATTTAGCTACACCTATACTTTCTTTTTTTAATGATTGTAGGTTATATACATTTTATAATTCTTTATATTTCTTTGAAGTGGTAAATATATGAAACGCCTTCTTTCTTTTTAACTAATAACTTTTCCTGTATTAGTTCCTGACAAATATTTTCTATTGTATTATAAGTGCCGCCAAACTCATTCATTATTCCAGATAATGTATATTTTATATAGCGCTCATTCAAGTTATTTTGTTCATTTAAAAAATAACTATAGAAAAGTTTTGCTCCATTACTTAAATGACTGTATTTTCCATTTATTAAATCAATGTGAATATATATTTTCTCCCGATTTACTGGCATGTTTAGATGTACTTTAGAATAATAAGTATATTCAATAAGTTTATGCTTTTTTAGTATCCGTTTACTTTGTCTAAAAGTTTCTCGACTTATATTAGCTAATTGAATAATTTGATTTTGGTTTATTGACAATTTGTTATAAACATTCATAAATGAATACATCAATGCTAATATATATTTTTGGTTGGCCTTAACTTTTTTATAATCTTCACTGTTTAATATTTCTTTAAAAATGAAGTAGTCTCTATCCATCTTTCCCACTCCGTTAATATAGAATAACTTTAATCTTTTTATTTTCTATTTGACCGATTCTAAAAATTATCCTCCTTTGTTTCTCACAATAAAAACTCCGAATTTTCGAACTTTTTTATATGATAGTTAACATTTATATTCCTATCTCAATACATAGTAATATAGGTAATCGTTCCTACCATAACTACTCTATATCAGGGAATCTAATTATATCATTACTATACAATAACACTGATTAAGTGTTAAAGCTAACTTTGATACATAATTTAATTTGAATTATAATCACTAAGCTGTTTAACTCGTTACAAAACATCTAAAAACTGTTCATTTATTATACATACTTTCATTCAGTCTAACAAAAATCAAACGTTCATAAGAATCCTATGTCGAGGTATGTAACTTTCCTCGAATGTCTTGCTCAAAGTTGTTGCTATATAATTTTTTTTTGGATATACTAAACTTTGAATTACACTATATTGTTTACTTCGACATATTTATGATTAACACTAAAGAAAAAGGGGCTGTTTTTTTGAAAAAAACAAGAAGGAAATTAGATTTTCTACCAAATATCAATAACAAATATTCCATAAGAAAATTCACAGTAGGTACTGCATCAATTTTAGTAGGTGCAACATTAATCTTTGGGGCAGGACATGATGTAGCTAAAGCAGCAGAAGAAGATGCTAGTACAGAACAAGCATCAACAGAAGAAAAAGTAACAAGTGAAGGTGCAACAACAGAACAGCCTTCAACAGAAGAGAAGGC
>NZ_KV837081.1:0-2717 GCF_001838465.1 Staphylococcus sp. HMSC061G12 | reverse complement strand
ATATTGGCAATACCATGATCATTGGTTAGGTTATTGTACAAATGAATTAGTCCAAATCAATCCACAAGATAGATATTTTGAATTTGGAATTAAAAATGTCAATAATTATCTTGATTATATTAAAAATCGAGAAACAACATTTCCAACATTTTTAGAAATGTTAATGGCTACTTATAGATTAGTTAAAAAAGCAAAAGAAACTGGTTTTGAAGAATTAGTAAATCATTTGATAGATGAAAAATATTTAAAAGAAGTTATTGATATTAGAGCAGATTATCAAAGAGTTGGATTTTTTTATCCTGAAATTGCAATGTATTTTAAAAACCCCTCTAGAATCTTAGGGAGTTTCTTTATTAAGCATCATGGCTATCGTGTTCGAATTGATGATATTGAACATTATCTTTCAGGATATGTACAATATCAAAGAGAATTTAAAGGGTAGGTATTTATTATGTTAACAATTAAAAAAATATACAATATTATAGGTGGGGAATTAAAAGATGCAAGCAATAAAGAATCGAATGAAATAAATGATTTTGAAACAGTTTATCATTTTATAAAAAGTAAAAAAACTGCGTATTTCTCTCCCAATAAAGAAATATGGTCAAGAGAATTAGGAAGAAATAAAAATGCTCTAGATGGTAGTGATTTAGTAGATAGACAAAATGGAGAAATAGGATTAATTATAACAGAAAAATATATTTCTGATTTAACATTTAACACGCCACAAATAATTATAGAAGACTCTGTTCAAGCTTTAAAAAAATTAGCTATATATATTAGAAATCAATATAAAAACCCAGTTATTGCTATAACTGGATCAATGGGTAAAAGTTCAACTAGGAAGTTAATTACTAGTTTATTAAGTGATTTTAACGTACTTGAAAATAGAGGGAATAATAATGTCAGAGCAGCTATTTATAGTAATATGTTGAAATTAATTAAAAATCCTGACTTTGCTGTAATTGAAACATCTATGAATGCAATTAATTACCTTGAAAATACAGCTATTTACTTAAAACCAGATATAGCAATTATTACTGGCATAGGTGAAGCACATTTTTCAACTTTTAAGTCTGTTAAAGATATTGCTAAAATTAAGACAAGAATTTTTGAGGGCCTTTCAGATAATGGGACAGCAATTATTAATAATGATACATTATATGCTGATTATTTAGTTAATAAAGCACAAGAAAAAACTAACAATGTGTTAACTTATGGTATTAATAAGGATAGTAAAGTTGATTTGTCTGTTGATAATATCAGATATAATAAAGGGAATATTGAGTTCTTAATAGAAAACCAAAATAATGAAAAAGAAGTTTATCAAATTAATACGATTAGTAAAGGGATGGTCTATAATGCACTTGCAAGTATATTAGTACTTAAAAGTTTAAATTTGCCAATAAAGAAAAAATCACTAAAAAATTCAAACCATTTTCTAAAATATTATCTTTAAAAGAGATACAAACAAAATCGCATAAATTAACCTTACTAGATGATACACATAATGCTTCATTACCAGCAATGATTAATGCGATCAGAGCATTTAATAGTCAAACAAAATTTTATTCAGGTAATAAGATAATTGCCATAGGAAAAATTAGTGATTTAGGTCATAAGTCTAGTTCAATACATTTACAGCTAGTTGAAGAGTTAGAATGTTGCAATGCAGATTATATTTTATGTAAGGATACAGAATTGAAACAAGTAGTAAATAAGGTGAGAAATAAGAATATAACTTGGTATCCGAATAAAGAGTTGTTAATTAATGATTTAAAATACTTATGTAATGAAGATTCTCTAACTTTATTAAAATCTTCTGTAACGGGTACAGATTTTCCAGAAATAGCGAAATCTTTACCAGATATTTTGGAAATGAATGATATAGAATTTGATGGTGATAATCTTTTTGAAAAACTTAGTAAAGTAGGAAAGAGTTATATTAGAATAAATAATGAAACTGGACAAATAATTGAAAAATTCAACAGTAACCAATCACAAACAATTGAGGGAATGAGTCCATTAATCTATTATTTAAAAGCTATAGATGAAAAATTAGAAGATAGAATTATCAGTATGAAAAGTTGGCCAACCAATAATAGTAAAAATGGTTATGTTGAAGGTCTAAAAATTCACATCTATACATTCCTAAAAAATATGACTAATTCACCACACCCTTCTGAAATCTATGAATTAGCTAATGAGTTGTTTGATAATCATATAGAAAGAAAAGAATATATCAATCAATTGATACAGCAATTAAAATTATCTACCGCAATAGCTACAAACTTAACTGGACGTTTTAGAAGTAAAGAGCGACAAAGTTATACTGTAAATGATCTATATCAAGTGTATAAGTATTATAAATATGATTTATTTAAATTTAGTAATACATTTATTTTAGGACTTAAATACAAAAGTGGATTTATACGAGGAGAAAAAGAAACGATTATTTTCACTTCATATCAAGATCCCAAAAGTGAATTTGATTGCTTCTTAAGTATATAACTAATTTTGAATGTATAAGTTCCAGTTATTTTTGGAAGGATTATCTCTAAATGATAAAATAAGAGTTTTTGTAGAAAATCAATTCCAAGTTGAATATTCTATTAAATCACACAGTACCACTAACCTCCCTATAACTTTCAATAGTTATAGGGAGCGTTTATTTTTGTGTGAAACAAAAATAAACGTAAATAAGGATATAAATAAGC
>NZ_KV837080.1:0-1138 GCF_001838465.1 Staphylococcus sp. HMSC061G12 | reverse complement strand
ATTGCTTTTTCAACAGGTTGCAAACTTTTTCCTAGATAAGCCAATCCTTCTATTAAAGCATAAGTAGAAGATGAATGTCTTAAGATATTATAGAACCTAATTTCCTTATCGAAATGCGGAAAATATCCATAAATATACTTACCGCTATCTAGCAACATATTTTGTAAAAATGTGGTACTGCTTTCAATTAATTGATCTATTTCCTCCTCTAAATGATTTGTTTTTCTTAAACCTTTTCTATAACCCTTACTATGTAGTTCATATACTTCCTCATCATCTATAAAAAAACCTTTTGTATAAAATTTAATAACTTCTTTTTCATTATAAAATTCACTAGAAAAGACTTTTTTGTTAGTTGTATATTTTCGTAAATAATTATTGATGTTTTTTTCAGAAAGAAATAATTTTTTGGTAGTGTTATCTGGTCTAATGAAAGCGTTAGCATTAATTTCTTCAGGTAAAACTGCTAAATTCCATAGACTATCAAATGCTATACCAAAATCCACATAGTTCCTTCTTGTAGTTACTAAAGTTTTTTTTAATTCTTTAAACAAAACTTTTTCTGTTGACATAACAATATCTAATTTAATCCACTCAGGAAACTCACCTGATTTCTTTTTAAATTTAAGTGCTGATTTTGAAATATCTTGCTTTAAGTACTTAGTTTTTTTAAACAGTTTAACTTGAGCTTTAATATCATGTTTACCTAAACTTAAAAAGACATAATCATCTTTTTTCACCTTATGATAAACTTCATCCATCAATTTATTTAATTTTTCTTCGAAATTCATTATTTACTCCTCATTTATAATATTTTATGATATTTAAAATAAAACCAGGCCTTACATGGCCTGGTTTTAAACTTTACTTACAATAATGAAGTTTACCTATTATTTTTCTTCATTATTATTGTTTTTGCGACGTTTCCCAACTAAGAATAATCCTCCAAGTGCAGCAAATAAAGAACCAAATAATGTACTGTTTACTTGATCATTATCACCTGTATCAGGTAAAGCTTTACCATCTGATTTTCCATGATTACCTTTCGCTGCATCGGCATCTGAATCAGCATCTGCGTCGGCATCTGCGTCGGCATCTGCGTCGGCATCTGAATCAGCGTCGGCATCTGAATCAGCAT
>NZ_KV837079.1:0-967 GCF_001838465.1 Staphylococcus sp. HMSC061G12 | reverse complement strand
AGCCTATAAAACACAACAAAAGAAAATCAAAAAAATGAAAGAATCTATTAAGCAATTAAGAACATGGGCAAGCCAAGCTAAACCACCGAATGCTGCAATGTATCGTCGAGCTAAAAGTATGGAAAAAGCTTTGAATCGTATTAAGCGATTAGAAAAACCAACTTTAGATTCAAAAAAAATGAATATGAAACTAGAGGAAGGTAAGCGTGTTTCAAATAGAGTTATTGAAATGGAAAATGTCGCTAAAGGATATGACTATTTATTATTTGAAAATGTAAATATGTTAATTCGAAGAGGCGAACATGTTGCTATTATAGGAGATAATGGTACAGGTAAATCTACATTGTTAAAAATAATTTTAGGACTTACTTCAATAGATGAGGGTTCTATTAAGACTGCAAACAATTTAAAAATTGGTTATCTTTCACAACATGAATTTGAAAGTGATAACGATGATACTTTATTGAATACAATTCGTGAAAAAGTCAATGTAACAGAAGGAGAAGCTAGACATATTTTAGCTAATTTCATGTTTTATGGTAAAGACGTTTTTAAAAAGGTTAAAGATTTAAGTGGAGGAGAAAAAATAAGGCTAAGATGGGCACAAATTGTAAATACTGATTATAATTTGCTTGTTTTAGACGAGCCTACAAATCATTTAGATATAGATGCCAAGGAAACCATAGAAGATGCTTTATTAGATTTTGAAGGATCCATAATTACAGTTTCACATGATAGATATTTTCTTAACAAGCTATTTAATACAACTTACTTGTTAAAAAATCAAACATTAGAGAAATTTGAGGGTAACTATAATTATATTAAAGGAAAAATTTATAAGTAATTAAACGAACAATACAAATTAGCTGAAGAAAAAATAAAAATACTTCAGAGATTTTGCATTCCCTTACTAACCAGTGTTATAATTTAGACAACAAGAGCTTCGTGCATTATATGCACCAATCCC
>NZ_KV837078.1:0-1778 GCF_001838465.1 Staphylococcus sp. HMSC061G12 | reverse complement strand
AGTGAAACGAGTTTCTTCTTGTCTTGATACTATAAAAAAGCAAAGATATAACATAAAATGACTTATCAGAAGTTATATGTAACTCACCCATTACAGATGATATAATATAAAGGTCGCCTATCTCTCAGGCGTCAATCTAGACGTAGAGAGGAGGTGTAATTATGCTTGATAACTTTGTTCACATCATGACCACAGCAGCGAGTGGTTGTATCGTCGCATTATTTGCGCATTGGCTACGCAATCGCAACGATAAGAAAAAATAGGCGACTATAGTCACACCTAAAAATCCCCTCACTACTTCCGATAGTGAGGGGATTGGTGTATTATGCTTAATAACTTTGTTAAGTAGATTATAACACTGGCTGGTAGAGAAATGCAAAAATCATTTAAGAATTATACTTTCTTTCTCTTTTTTATAAGTATCTTTATGGTATTAATATCAAAATCAAAGGCTTACTTTAAATTATTTATAAGGGTTGCATAGTCTTTGTTTTTACCAAACAATGAAGACGTGCCCAAAACAAAACCTTTCACCCCTTTAGTTGATAAATTATCAATACGCTCAGGGGATATAGCACCATCTACTAAAACATCGTAATTAAAGCGTGATTTGAAAGACATTTCAACTAATTCATCTATTTTATAATCAACGTAATTTAGATATTTTTGTCCAGCGAACCCTGGGTTTACAGTCATAATCATTACATAATCTACAATGTTTAATAAAGGTTTAATAGATTCTATAGAAGTTCCAGGGTTAAGTGCAATTCCTGCTTTAATATTTTTCTGCTTAATTTTCTGTAATGTTCTTGCTGGATGCATATCAGCTTCTGGGTGTATATAAATAATGTCTACCCCTATATTTGCAAACAAATTTATATGATTATTAGGATTATTAACCATTAGATGAACATCAATTGGTTTTTTTGTACTTTTTCTAATAAATTCTAAGTCTTGTAGCCCCATCCCAAAATTTGGAACAAATTGCCCATCCATAATATCTATATGATATCCAGTGACGCCTGCTTCCTCCAAGTTGCTTATCTCAGTAGATAAGCTTCCGAAATCTGCGCACATCATAGAAGGTAATAGCCATTTTTCCATAATAAAACTCCTTTATTAACGTTATTATTCTATATTTGTATGGTTAGGTACCGTTCTTCAGTAATATTGTTTCTTTCAATTAATTGAGTTATTACGAAGTCTAATAATGATAATTGAAACTGTTCGAAAACACTCCACATAGGCTGTATAGAATCTAATTCTTCATTTTCTTTCATTGTTTTTGCTTTAATATTTATAATTAAGTAGTTCTTTGTGGCAATGTTTCTTTTGGAAAAGCTGTAAAAAATGCAATTTCTGCTTCTGATTTTTTCACATCATTAACTAATGCTTCCACAGTCGATAATTACCCAGTTCCCGAACTATTAATAAAAAATCATCTTGATTAATAGCAAGTGTGGTAACATCTCCAATGATATGTACTTCATAACCCAAATCCATAAGTCTCATTCCAAAAGCCTTTAACATTAACATTTTCCTACCTAAACCGTATATAAAGACTCTATTTTTTGTTCTATTTTCTCAATTAAAGATAGAATTTCGTTATTTTTTACTGAATTAAAACTTTCTGTATAATTCATTTAAAATATCTTTTTTATATTATCCAATAATTTCATCCTTAATTAGAATTTTGGTCCTTTTTAGATATTGCTTTAAAATACCAGAAGAAAAATGAAATATATACAATTACAGCTATAACAGCTGGAATAACTAGT
>NZ_KV837077.1:0-232 GCF_001838465.1 Staphylococcus sp. HMSC061G12 | reverse complement strand
AAAAAAATAATCAAGAGCAACAAAAGAACCAAGAAAAAGGATTACAATAATTCAGCGTTGTACCTTGATTTAGTAATATAAATAAGTAAGAGGGCGGATTTGAAGATAGCTTCAAAATACCGCCCTCTTTTTTGGGCTCTCTGTCAAATAGGACTGGTGAGCTAAAGCACAGAGATTGAGCAGCATAAAGTTGCTTGCTCTCTTTTTTGGATTAGCTGCAAAAAGATTTGTA
>NZ_KV837076.1:0-596 GCF_001838465.1 Staphylococcus sp. HMSC061G12 | reverse complement strand
CTTCCAAATTAAATATCATTACCTTATTATGTATTAACGGTGAAGATTCATCTTGACTTGCGATTATACAAGTCAACTTAGATTCACACCCGCTACATTAACTGTAAGGGGCACAAATTCATCCTACTTTCAATCCTTATAAATAGAAGCGATACTATCCGCTTCTATTTATTTATACTATATTTTTTTCTATCGATTTTATTCAAAAGATTGACTTTAAATCATTTTAGAATGTGCAATGATAGTATTGATTACATCAGACTGGATACTCTCATCTAATTCATCTACTACTTTATTATTTCTCGCTTTAATATCTAAAGATTTTATTTGTAATAAATCAATGATACCTGTTATGCTATTACGTTTTGTTTTAACAACTATATCTGAAGGAAACCTCTTAGTTCTATTAGTTATAGGTAAAGTCCAAACAAAAGGCGATCCTTGATTGACAAAGTTGTTACTTATGATTACATATGGTCCATATTTTTGCTTCTCTTCACCTCGAGTCGTATCTAGATCAATCATTATAATGTCAAATTGTTTTACCATAACTCTTGACCTACTTCATCTCCAAAATCAATTTCTTTTTCATCATA
>NZ_KV837075.1:0-3408 GCF_001838465.1 Staphylococcus sp. HMSC061G12 | reverse complement strand
TTTTTATATATCAACCGAATTTGACAAAGAGCCTTTTTCCTTTGCTATTTGAATTCAAGTATATAATTCAATTGTGTATGTATTTTTATTCTAAGCTAAAGGGGGATGTATGCTATAATTTATATGTATGAGCGCTGTAATAATCAATCATACAGCATTCATTGTAATTAGGTTACCGGAGGAGATGCTATGAATTTTGGCGGCATTTTTGAAAATTTCAATACGGTAAAGTTAATAACAAGTATTCTAGACTTACTTATAGTCTGGTATGTGATTTATCTGTTAATCACAGTATTCAAAGGTACTAAAGCAATCCAACTACTCAAAGGTATCATTGTTATTGTAATTGGTCGTTGGGTCAGTGCTGCTTTAGACTTGACTACTACTGCAAGATTGTTTGATATGGTTATCCAATGGGGGTTCTTAGCTATCATTGTGATCTTCCAACCAGAAATCAGACGTGCACTTGAGCAGTTAGGTAGAGGTAACCTGTTTAAACGCTATGTTGCTAATTCATCAGCAGATCAAGAGAAATTGATTAAAGCAGTTGGCGGAGCAGTACAATACATGGCCAAACGAAGAATTGGTGCTTTAATTGTGTTTGAGAAAAAGACAGGTCTTCAAGATTACATTGAGACAGGTATACCAATGGATTCTGATATTTCACAAGAGCTTTTGACGAATGTCTTTATTCCTAATACACCGTTGCATGATGGTGCAATGATTATTCAAGGAACAAAGATTGCAAGTGCTGCTTGTTATTTACCACTTTCTGATAGTTCTAAGATTTCAAAGAGTTTAGGAACAAGACACCGTGCTGCAGTAGGTATCTCAGAAGTTTCTGATGCATTTACCGCAGTGGTATCTGAAGAAACTGGTTCTATTTCTGTAACGTTTGATGGAAAATTACGTAAAGACATCTCACTAGAAGTCTTTGAAGAATTATTAGCTGAACATTGGTTTGATACAAGACTTCCAAAGAAAGGCGTGAAGTAGAATGTTTGAGAGCAAATGGGGTTTAAGATTTGTAGCATTTGTCTTAGCATTAGCTTTCTTTTTAACAGTGAACAATGTCTTTGGAGATATCTTTGGAACATCTAAACTATCACAAACTTCAACACGCACAATTTCGAATGTACCTGTAGAAGCTACATATAACAGTAAAAATTTATACGCTTCAGGCATACCTGACAGCGTAGACGTTCAAATTAAAGGTACACAATCCAAAGTGTTGAAAGCAGAACAATCAGATGACATTAAAGTCGAATTAGATCTAACTAAAACATCATTAGGTCGTCACAAAGTTGATTACGTTATTAAAGGTTTGGATAATGAAGTAGAGGGTACTGTTAATCCTAAACAAGCGACTGTTAATCTTGAGAAGAAAGTAACAAAGATGATGACAGTAACGCCTGATGTGAGTGAATCGTACATCAATTCTAACTATCAAATCAAAAATCAAACTGTGACACCAAAGAAAGTTAAAGTGATAGGTGGACAACATCAAGTAGATAGTATTGCTTACTTAAAAGCAACATTCAAAAATGATACAGATATCAACGACGATACAACAGATGTTGGTGAAATTGTAGCTTTTGATAAAAACTTGAAGAAACTTGATGTGATTACAAAACCAAGCACTGTTAATATTACTGTAGAGTTAGAACCTTACAGCAAGAAAGTAGATATTAAAAAGAAAGTTATCGGTAAATCAAATTCTAAGTTAAATGCTGATAATGTTAATTTGTCTAAACAACAAATTGAAATTTTTGGAAATAGAGATGAGTTAAGTGATATCCATAGTGTAACAGCAGTGGTTGATTTAGCAGACTTCGAAAATTCAGATGAAGCTGCTGTGAAGATGGAATTACCTGACAAAGTTAAAGATGCTGATGCGAGCGATATCAAAGCTACTATATCAGCGAAATAAATTAAGCATTAAAGGAGAATTTTGAAATGGGCAAATATTTTGGGACAGACGGAGTCAGAGGTGTAGCAAACGAAGAATTAACTCCAGAGCTGGCTTTTAAACTAGGTAGATACGGCGGTTATGTTTTAGCGCACAATGAAGACAAGAAGCATCCACAAGTCCTTGTAGGACGTGATACACGTGTTTCTGGGGAAATGTTGGAATTTGCGTTAATCGCAGGTTTAATTTCTATCGGTGCTGAAGTAATGCGATTAGGCGTTATTTCTACACCAGGTGTAGCATACTTAACAAAAGAAATGGATGCTGAATTAGGTGTTATGATTTCAGCTTCTCATAATCCAGTAGCAGATAATGGAATTAAATTCTTCGGCTCAGACGGCTTTAAATTATCTGATGATCAAGAACAAGAAATTGAAGCATTATTAGACGAAGAAAATCCTGACTTACCACGTCCAATCGGAAATGATATTGTTCAGTATTCGGACTACTTCGAAGGTACTCAAAAATACTTAAGCTATATAAAATCAACTGTCGATGTTAATTTTGAAGGTTTAAAAATTGCGTTAGATGGCGCAAATGGTTCAACATCACAACTTGCACCATTCTTATTCGGTGATTTAGAAGCTGATACAGAAGTTATTGGTTGCAGCCCAGACGGCTACAATATCAATGACGGTGTCGGATCAACGCATCCTGAAGCTTTAGCGCAAACAGTTGTGGAAACTGAAAGCGATTTTGGTTTAGCTTTTGATGGAGATGGAGACCGTTTAATTGCTGTTGATGAAAAAGGTAACATCGTTGATGGTGACCAAATCATGTTCATTATTGGTCAAGAAATGTCTAAAAACCAAGAATTAAACGATAACATGATTGTTTCTACTGTTATGAGTAACTTAGGTTTCTACAAAGCATTAGAAGCAGAAGGCATCAAATCTAATAAAACTAAAGTTGGCGACCGTTATGTAGTAGAAGAAATGCGTAGAGGTAATTACAACCTTGGTGGTGAACAATCAGGCCACATCGTAATGATGGACTACAATACTACAGGTGATGGTTTATTAACAGGTGTACAATTAGCAGCTGTTGTGAAATTAACAGGTAAACCATTAAGCGAACTTGCTGAACAAATGAAAAAATACCCACAATCATTAATTAACGTACGTGTAACAGATAAATATGCAGTGACTGATAATGCTGATGTTAAAGCAGAAATGGACCGCGTAGAAGCTGACATGAACGGTGAAGGACGCATTTTAGTACGTCCTTCAGGTACAGAGCCATTAGTACGTGTCATGGTAGAAGCTGCAACAGATGAAAAAGCTGAAAGCTATGCACAACAAATCGCAGATGTAGTTAAAGAAAAAATGGGTTTAAATGAATAATTAATTTTGAAGAACTGAGACTGGTAAGAAAGTCTCAGTTTTTTGATTTGTGGTACAAAAATAGAGGCTCTATAATAAATTCGGTTGATGAGATAA
>NZ_KV837074.1:0-631 GCF_001838465.1 Staphylococcus sp. HMSC061G12 | reverse complement strand
TTCGTTCTTGTTCTGAAACCATTGCTAATATTTGAATGATTAAGTCTTTCATAAATTTATCTAATAATGGATTGCCAATGACTTCGTTCATCATAGGTAAGCTAGTAATCATCAATTGAACTTCTTTGTCTTTTAAATAATTAACGGTATGAATCACTTCATCGTAATTACGACCTAAACGATCAATAGATTCTACTATAAACCGATCCCCCATTCTTACAAAGTTAAGTGCTTCTTGAAGTATTGGTCTATTTTCAATAGATTTCCCAGATTGTTTTTCTATAAATATTTTTTCAGCACCAAACGTCTTTAAATTTTCGAGTTGTCTTTCTAAATTTTGTTCGATTGATGATACTCTCGCATAGCCAACAATCATTGATTTCCACCTCACAATTAATATACACCCTAATCATACGTTTTAGTTGCTGTAAATTCAATAACTATATCTGTATGATTAGGGTGTACTTGTAATCAACACTTTTTAATATATCTTCAAAAAAGATTGTTAGAAAACTATAACACACTCTATATTTATTTTATCCTCCTATATAGATACTGATTTTGCATTTTTCTACTAACCAGTGTTATAATTTACCTAACAAGAGCTTCGTGCATTATATGCACCAATCCC
>NZ_KV837073.1:577-47389 GCF_001838465.1 Staphylococcus sp. HMSC061G12 | reverse complement strand
TTATTTTGGACTGTATTTATGTCCCAGCCCCTTTGCTATATTTTTTACTTGATTTTAAAATAATTTAATGACTATCTTCTAAATAATCTTCTACTTGAAGTTTAATGTTATTTACTTGTGGTCCATAAATAACTTGAGCGCCATTACCTTTTAAAATAACGCCTCTGGCTCCAGTTTGTTTAAGTAGGTCTTCATCTACTTTTTGACCATCTTTTAACGTTACTCTTAATCTAGTGGCACAGTTATCTAATACGTCGATATTGTTACTTCCACCAAGTCCTTGAACAATTTTCTCAGCAAGTTCTGTTTTGTTTGAGATAGTAGCTACCTCTTTGTCTTCTCTACCTGGGGTTTTGAAGTTGAATTTTTTGATTAAGAATTTGAATGTAAAGAAGTAAAGGAAGAACCAAACAATACCAATTGGAATGACATATAAGAAGTTTGTTTTTGATTCACCTTGCAACACACCGAATAAAATATAATCAATAAACCCTCCACTAAATGTTTGTCCAATCGTGATATTGAATATATCAGCCATCATGAATGCTAAACCATCAAAGATTGCGTGGATAACATAAAGTACAGGTGCAACGAATAAGAACGAGAACTCTAATGGCTCAGTAATACCTGTTAAGAATGAGGTAAGCGCTGCAGACAGCATTAACCCTCCAACTACTTTTTTATGTTGTGGTTTTGCTGTTTGGTAGATAGCGAGTGCAGCTCCTAATAATCCAAACATCATAGTGATAAATCTACCAGACATGAAACGAGATGTGCCTTCAAAGAAATGTTTAACATTTGGATCGCCTAATTGCGCGAAGAAAATGTTTTGAGTACCTTGGAATAATTTACCATTCACTTCCAAAGTTCCGCCCAAAGCTGTTTGCCAGAAAGGAAGATAGAAAATATGATGTAAACCAAATGGTCCTAACATTCTTAAGATAAATCCATAGAAGAATGTTCCGATAACACCAGTTTTATTGACTAAGTTACCAGCCGAGAATATTACATGTTGAATAGGTGGCCACACGAAGAACATAATCGCACCAAGTATAATAGCACTAATAGAAGTGACTATAGGTACGAATCTTGATCCACCAAAGAAACCTAAAAAATCAGGTAACTGTATATTAAAGTATTTATTATGCAAAATCGATGTCATTATCCCTACAACGATACCACCAAATACACCAGTTTCAATAGTTTGAATACCTAAGACCATACTTTGTCCAACTGCAGTTAAATTATCTTTCTCCAAATCACCAGTGATTGTTAAAATAGCATTAATCGTAGCGTTCATTACTAAGAAACCAATTAATGCAGCAAGTCCAGCTGTTCCCTTATCTTTTTTAGCAAGTCCAACTGCAACACCAATAGCAAATATGATTGGTAAGTTTGCAAAAACAATGCTACCAGCAGATGACATAACTGTGAAAACGTTTTGTAACCATGTAATATCTAAGATAGGATACGCTTTAACAGTATTAGGGTTGGATAGAGCACCACCTATACCTAATAATAGACCGGCAGCTGGTAAAATCGCGATAGGTAACATGAAACTTTTACCGAACGTCTGAGCTTTTTCAAAAAATTTTCCCATACTGTAAACCTCAAGAAAATAATTTTCTTTAAGTTGATTATAACACATAGTAAGCGTTTGCAATAGAGAGGATGGAGAGATGATTATGGATTTTTATAATAGATTACAATTAAATAAGAGTAGCTTGACTGATAAGCAGTTTAAAATAGCAAAATCACTGTATAAATTAATAAAAAAAGAGAATCTTGGCATTTCTTTAGCAGCTAAAAAATTAGAAACAAGTACATCTACTATTTCAAAGCTGATAAAGAAATTAGATTATACAGACTATAGAAGTTTTGTAATTACTACATATAATCCTGAAGAGGAAACTAATAACGGAGAAAGCCTTATTAAAATTAAAGAGTACTATAATGAATTGATTAACAAGTCTTTAGAGTTATTAGATGAAGAAACAATTCAAGAAGTAATTGATCAAATAGAATCTTCGAATAGAATTACTGTAATTGGTGTTGGAAATTCAGGTATTAGTGCAGAAGAATTAAGCAGTCGTTTAGAACGTATGGGATATTCTGTTAAAGCAATAACTGATGTGCATCGTATGAAAATGCAAAGTACACTACTGAACGAAGATGATTTACTCATTGCTATTTCTAATAGTGGTGAAACGATAAGTGTAAATGACTCAGCTAAAATTGCTGAAAAGCAAGGTGCAACAATTTTAAGCATTACTAATAATAACCAGAGTGACTTATATCAAAATTCCACTAAATCAATTATATTGTCTTCATTTAGAAATGTTGATGATGAAAGATTTATAAACTCCCAAGTACCAATTATTTATTTCTTTGATGTGCTATGTTATGAACTATTGAAAATTAAATCTCGTAAAGAAAACAGAGATAAAACTCTAAGTCTAATTCAAAGTATAGAAACAAAATAGTGAATAACTTTAATGGATAATATACAAGTTATTAAAGTAAGAATGTAAGAAATCAACTTATAAAATTTTTGACAATTTTCCCATTTTTAATGAATAGAGTAATAAAGTGGGTGATAAAAAATGGGCTTCTGAACAACGATAACACTTTTCTAATTTCAGTCTATGTATTGCAATTAATGTCTAACATTGATAATATTAATGTGTAAAGTAAAGAACCTATTGACATTTAATGATTTTTCTGATAAGAAAAAGTGAATATAAAAAAGACCACAAAATCGTGCAGGATTTTGTGATCGAATGCGAGGTTCTTGTGCTTTTATTTTGTCGTTAATTATTTAGGGATAGAAAATCTTATTGCTTTTCGTTTTTATAATGTAGCATAGCGAATAATATGCTGAATGTAAGCAATGCATCGATATTTATTGAGATGCTATAAGATGTGACAAATCGAATGAGTATTTCCAAAACAATCACCTCCTTGCTGTAATTGGCACAAGGGGGTATTTGTTTTTATTTACTCCGAAAACCTCTACATGAAGATAGTATATCATAAAGCTTTTAATTTCTCCAAAAGTTATCCACAAGTTTTCCGTGAGTTATCCACAGTTTATTTATGTTGCTTCTACAAATGACTAATAGAGAAAATTCAATTAATACTATATACACATATAGTTTATTTATAGCTGATTATAATATATTAAATAATATCGAAAAATGATTAATGCAACCACTTCAGGAAGTAATAAAGCTTTAGTTAACTCGAAACGGCTACTAAAGACAAAATAGACTTGTAGGATAATATAAAGCATACTATATCTTTTATAGAAAAGACTTTTTAATGTTGATAATTTTATATGAATATTTAGCTTTTTATAATTATAAATAACAGTGTCATTACTTTTAGACATATAACTAAAATCATCGTTTGATTCCTATTCCCTGATTATGAAAAAGGTAATTAGAAACAAAAAGGATTTAGAAAAAGCTAAGGCATTCATTGAAGCGAGTTATGAGAATAACTAGTTGATGGTACGTATATTAGTGATGTACATGTGTTAAAATGATAGGCAATTGATAGTAGGGTGGAACTGTTGATGATTCAGCAGTTCTCTTTTTTAATAGGGTAAGAAAAATTGATTTTTTTCAAAAAAAGTAATGACAGCCCTTACAAACTCAATTATAATAAAAGTGGTTATAACCAGAGGTGATAAAAAATGAATAACTCTAAAGCTCCGTTATACTTCCAAGTGTATGAAGATATAAAGACTCGGATTGTAAACGGTGAATATGAGGAAGGAACAAAATTACCATCTGAAAGAAAATTATGTGATTTGTATGATGTAAGTCGTATTACGATTCGTGAGTCACTGGATCGTTTGGAACAGGAACAAATGATCAGACGTGAACATGGAAAGGGCTCGATTGTACTAGGGAATCATTATACACAAGTGTTAAACAGTCTTTATAGTTTCAAAGATGAGATTGAGAAGAATGGAAAGCAGGCAAGTACGAAAGTAATCAGTATGAAACGTATTGATGCGACGCCATTCTTACAAGAAAAAATGGGCTTAAAATCATTTCACTCAGTGTACCGTTTGATACGTTTAAGACTCGCAAATGAGCAGCCGATGATTTATGAAATTACATATTTACCAGTAAGATTATGTGAAGGGCTAGATAAATTCGATTTTAACCATCACTCACTCTATGAAACATTAGATCAGTATTATGATATTCAGATTGATAATGCATATGAAAGTTTAAGTGCGATTAAATTGAATAAGAGTATTGCGGATTTATTGAATGAAAGCATTAATGCGAGTTGTATGTTCATTGAACGTGTCAGTTACGTTAAGGGCGAAATCATTGAGTATACGCAATCTTATGCAGGTGGTAATAATTACAAATACACAGTGCAGCTGCTTTAAGCTCTGTGTATTCATAATACAACTGGTTATGACAACATAACAACATAGTAGGAGGTAGAATCATTTTGAAGACAACAGATACTTATAGAGAAATACAACAACAGCCTTCTGTGTGGAAGAAAACGTTCGATATTGTGAATGATGTTTCAGCGGATTTCAAACGATTCATTGAAGCCATTGAACATAATGAATCGACTGAAAAGTTTAAAGTTATTTTCACTGGCGCAGGTTCAAGTGCATATGTCGGCGACATTGCGCGTATGGCCGTGGATAATAATAAATTCCCGAAATGGAGCTTTGAATCTGTACCGACAACACACTTTGTGACAAATCCGGGCACATATATCGACGATGCAACAACATACTTAGTGGTTTCCTTCGCAAGATCAGGCAACAGCCCTGAAACGCAAGGCACAGTAGAATTATTTAACCAATTGTCACAACATGTTTATCACGTTTTCATCACAAACAATAAAGATGGCTTCTTAGGACGTTACGCAGATACTGAGAATGCATTCAAAGTTATCTTGCCAGATGAAACAAATGATAAATCACTCGCAATGACATCAAGTTTCTCAACTATGTTATTGGCAGCTTGCTTATTATTCAGTTCAGAAGAAATCGATGAAGCTTACTTTAAACGTGTCGAACAAAACTTCAGTTGGATTGATGCACATGCAAGAGAAGTTGCAGCGCAACCGTTCAAGAAAATCTTTTATGCCGGCACAGGCATGCAAGGTGAGCTGACCAAAGAAGTCAGCTTGAAACTAAACGAGTTGACTGCAGGTGCGATTGAAATTGCGAAAGAAACTACACTTGGATTCAGACACGGTCCTAAAGCAGGTTTGAATGACAATGCATTATTCATCATGTTGAGAGGCTCAAATGACTATCAACGTCGTTATGAAGCAGATGTGATTCATGAAATCGATATACCAGAACGTAACTATCAAATCTTAGTGTTAGACGGTAAAACAAGTGATGATGCATTCACATTTACTTTCCCAAATGCTGAACATGACAGTGATTTAGAGTTGACGCTTGCGTATTTGATTTTCGGACAGTTATTAGCGTTTTATAAATCTGTTCAATTAGGATTGAATCCAGATAATCCAAGTCCAAATGGATTTATCAACCGTGTCGTTAAAGGTGTCACGATTTATCCATTTGAAGCTTAAGACACAATATTCAAGGAGGCGAGCTTGTTGAGTAAATTCACAGTGGAAGAAGAATTTATGTTAGATGGAAAGCCTTTGAAGATTTTGTCAGGTGCGATTCATTATTTCAGAGTGTTGTCTGAAGACTGGGAACATTCTTTGTACAACTTGAAAGCCTTGGGCTTTAACGCCGTTGAGACATATGTACCGTGGAATTTCCACGAAACCGTTGAAGGTGAGTTCGACTTTTCTGGGACGAAAGATATTAAACGTTTCATTCATACAGCTGAAGCTATTGGTCTTTATGTCATCATCAGACCTTCTCCATACATTTGTGCAGAATGGGAATTCGGTGGTTTGCCAGCGTGGTTATTAACAAAACCAAATTTACGTGTGCGTTCGCGTGATCCGCAATTCTTAGAGTATGTGGAGCGTTATTACGACCGATTGTTTGAAATCTTAACACCGCTTCAAATCGACCATCACGGCCCCATCCTCATGATGCAAGTCGAAAATGAATACGGCTCTTATGGTGAAGACAAGACCTACCTCAGTGCACTCGCCCGCATGATGCGAGACCGCGGTGTAACAGTACCGCTATTCACATCAGACGGTTCATGGCAACAATGTCTAGAGGCCGGCAGTCTCGCTGAAGCAGACATCATACCGACAGGCAACTTCGGTTCGAAATCACAAAAACGTTAAGACAACCTGCACAAGTTCCATCAACAATTCGGCAAAACATGGCCGTTAATGAGTATGGAATTTTGGGATGGCTGGTTCAACCGTTGGGGCGACCGTATCATTACACGTCAAAGCGATGAATTGATTGATGAAATCGGTGAAGTATTAAAACGTGGTTCCATTAATCTCTACATGTTTCATGGCGGCACGAACTTCGGATTTTGGAATGGTTGTTCTGCACGAGGACGTATCGATTTACCACAAGTGACATCTTATGATTACGATGCGCCGTTAGATGAAGCAGGCAACCCAACCGTGAAGTACTACAAGATTCAACAGTTGGTACACAAGCTTCATCCAGAAATTCAGCAAACAACACCGAAAGTGAAACCGTTGATGGCTAAAGAGCATATCACGCTAACTGATAAAGTCAGCTTGTTTAACATCCTAGACGATATTAGCCATCACAGCGAAAGCTTCTATCCAGAATCTATGGAGACTGCTGGAACAGGCTATGGTTACATGGTTTATCGTACACAGTTGAAACGAGCGACTAGACAAGAGTATTTAAGAATCGTGGATGCGAGAGACCGTGTCCAATTGTTCCTAGACAATGAAAAAGTCTATACCGCCTATCAAGAAGAAATCGGTGACAAGTTTGAAGTGGCATTAAAACAACCTGTCGTTCAAGCAGATGTGTTAGTCGAACATATGGGACGTGTCAATTATGGTTATAAACTCGTCGCACCGACACAACGTAAAGGTCTCGGTCAAGGTTTGATGCAAGATCTGCATTTTGTACAACAATGGGAACAATTCGATATTGATTTTGACTTGTTAGAAGACAAGCACTTTGAACAAGCATGGGAAGCAGACCAACCAAGTTTCTACAGATATCAATTTGACATAGAAACACCTGAAAGTACTTACTTAGATGTAAGCGGTTTCGGTAAAGGCGTTGTATTAGTGAACGGTTTTAACATAGGTCGTTACTGGAACATAGGCCCGACACTTTCTTTGTATATCCCAGGTGCATTATTGAAACAAGGTCAAAATGAAATCATTATTTTCGAAACAGAAGGACAGTACTCAGAGGAAATCCGCTTATTACAAGCACCTCAATATATAGCCTCAAAACGTAAGGAGAGAACATCATGATTATAGCAAACAGAATTGACGGCCGTTTAATTCACGGTCAAGTCGCAAACTTATGGGCAACGAAACTGAATATCACACGTTTTATGGTAATTGATGATGAAGTCGCTCAAAGCACAATTGACAAGCAAGGCTTGAAATTAGCAACACCTGCAGGTATGCGTTTAAGTGTCTTGCCTGTAGCAAAAGCAGCTGAAAATATTTTAGCAGGCAGATACGATTCACAACGCTTAATGGTCATTGCGAAGAAACCGGATCGTTTCTTAGAACTGATCAATCAAGGTGTTGACCTTGATGTATTAAACGTAGGAAATATGTCTCAAACAGATGAAACAAAGTCTATTACCCGTTCAATCAATGTAACGGATAAAGATATTAACGACTTTAAAGCAATTCAACAAAAAGGCGTTAAGATAACTGCTCAAATGGTTCCAAACGATAAAGCAGAAGATTTTATGACATTAATTAAGGGATAGTCAGGAGTGAAGACAACATGGAAATACTTTGGTGGCAGATTTTATTATTAACCTTGTATGCAGGGTATCAAATCCTAGATGAAATCCAAATTTATTCATCTTTAAGCCAACCTGTATTTGCGGGATTAATCGCCGGTTTGATTATGGGCGATGTGACAACAGGGTTGATTATCGGCGGTAGTATGCAATTAACGATTTTAGGTGTAGGGACATTCGGGGGTGCATCAAGAATTGATGCCAACTCTGGTACCTTACTTGCGGTCGCATTCTCAGTAGCACTTGGAATGAATCCGCAACAAGCTTTAGCAACATTGGCCGTGCCGGTTGCGAGCTTAATGATTCAAACAGATATTTTAGCACGTTTTGCTAACACATTCTTTGCGCATAGAATCGATGCGAAAATCGAATCATTTGATTACAAAGCAATTGAAAGAAACTATTTATATGGTATGATTCCTTGGTCATTATCAAGAATGATTCCAGTATTCTTAGCATTAGCTTTTGGTGGCGGCGTAGTGAAAGCCGTTGTAAATTACTTGAACTCAGATTTGAAATGGTTAGGTGACGGTTTAACTGTTGCCGGTGCCGTTTTACCAGCTGTAGGTTTCGCAATCCTTTTACGTTATCTACCTATTAAGAAACATTTCCCATACTTCATTTTAGGTTTCGTATTAACAGCGTTATTCGTAACTGTATTTGATGGTATGACTGGACTTGGTACAGCAGTGGCTGGCTTAGATAAACACTTCGGTATTAAATTCACTGGTTTATCAATGTTAGGTATCGCATTGATCGGTTTCGCGTTTGCGGCAATTGAATACAAACGTACATCAGAAAGCCGTCCAGTACCGCAGTATGGTGGCGCAGCTCAGAATAATAACAGCGAAGGAGAGATTGAGGATGACGAACTCTAATAATCAAAACGGCACATCTTATAAATTAACCAAAAAAGATTTTAATCAAATCAATCGCCGTAGCTTATTTGCCTATCAATTAGGGTGGAACTATGAACGTATGCAAGCCTCTGGTTATTTGTATACTATCCTTCCGCAATTAAGAAAGATTTATGGCGACGGCACACCAGAACTTAAAGAAATGATGAAAACTCATACACAATTCTTTAACACAAGTAACTTCTTCAATACCATCATCATGGGTATTGATATCGCAATGGAAGAGAAAGAAAAAGTAAAAGCTAAAGACTCAGTACAAGGTTTGAAAGTTGGTTTGATGGGACCATTCGCCGCAATCGGTGACTCAATCTTTGCCTCATTAATCCCGACAATCTTCGGTGCCTTAGCTGCCAACATGGCAATCAACGGTAACCCGATCGGCGCATTTATCTGGTTAGCAGCTCAAATCGCCGTTATGGTATTCAGATGGAAACAATTAGAATTCGCGTATAAAGAAGGGGTATCCCTTGTTACGACAATGCAACACAGACTTGAGAACTTAACGAACGCAGCTACATTGCTCGGGGTCTTCATGGTCGGAGCTCTCGTCGCCACGATGATTAAAGTGAAGTTCGCTTGGATGCCGCACATCGGTAAATTGACAATTGATGTTCAAAACAATATCGATATGATTTTACCTAAATTATTACCACTTGGTATCGTATTAGCAATTTACTGGTTACTTGGACGCAATAAAATGAGTTCAACTAAAGCCATCTTTATCGTATTAGTTGTATCAATTATCTTATCTGCATTAGGCATTATCGGTAAAGCTTAATTCAAAGGTGGAAACAAAGAGATGAAAAAATTAATATTAATCAGTCATGGCGCATTTTGTGAAGGTTTAAAAGAAAGTGCAGAAATGATTTTAGGCGAACAACCTGATATCGTCCCTGTCCCATTATTACCAGAAGAAAGCGCAGAGGACTTCCAAGCAAAATTACTTGCGGAAATGGCCAAAGAAGACGGCTTTACAGTCTTTGCGGATTTAATGGGCGGTACACCTGCCAATGTTGCGGCTAAATTATTAATGCAAGGTCAGCAGTTTGATTTATATGCTGGTATGAACTTGCCGATGATTGTCGCATATGTAAATGGTGAACTCTTAGGAGAAGCACAAGATATCGTTGGAAAAACGAAAGAGTATATTGTGAAAGTAAACGATTTATTATTATAGATTACGAATAAGAAGGTAGAAACATGTCAGAATATGTAATTAGCAACGCTAAGATTTACAGTGAAGATCAAGTGATTGAATCAGGATATGTCCATATTAAAGACGGTAAAATTGAAGCAGTAGAAAGTGGTGTGTATACAGGCCCGCTTACTCAACATGATGCGGAAGGTAAAATTTTACTTCCAGGATTTATAGATATTCATATCCACGGTGGATATGGTAATGATGCGATGGATGCATCTGTTGAAGGGTTACAACACTTAGCTGAGAATTTACTAAGCGAAGGGACTACTTCTTTCTTAGCGACAACAATGACACAATCTGAAGAAAATATTAATAAAGCGTTAGAATCAATTGTTGCGTATAAAGCAACACAAAACAGCTATAATGCTGCGGAAATTGTCGGTATCCATTTAGAAGGACCGTTTATTTCAGAACATAAAGTCGGTGCACAAAATCCAGCCTACGTGCAACAACCAAGTGTTGAGAAACTGAAACATTTCCAAGAAACAGCAGATCATAATATCAAAATTCTCACTTTCGCTCCCGAAGTGGAAGGTGCTGATGTTATGTTAGAAGCATTTAAAGATGAGATTATCTTCTCTATCGGCCATACGACAGCAGACTTCGACCAAGTCAATGCCGCTGTAGCCAAAGGCGCAAAACACATTACTCATCTATACAATGCAGGTACACCATTCTTACACCGTGCCCCTGGTGATTTCGGTGCTGCCTGGACGAATGATGATTTAAGTACAGAATTGATTGTAGACGGTGTACACTCTCATCCGGCATCTATTAAAATTGCCTATAAAATGAAAGGCAATGAACACTTTTATGTGATTACAGATGCGATGCGCGCGAAAGGTATGTCAGAAGGAGAATACGACCTTGGCGGCCAAACTGTCGTAGTGAAAGGAAAAGAAGCAAGATTAAAAACAGGTTCTCTTGCGGGTAGTATATTAAGAATGAATCAAGGACTTAAAAACTTACTTGATTTTACAGGTGACACTTTAGAAAACGCATGGAGAACAACGAGTTTGAACCAAGCGAAAGCACTCAAAATAGATAATCAAAAAGGCAGTATCAAACCAGGCAAAGATGCAGACCTCATTTTAGTAGATGAAGACATCAACGTTCTGACTGCCATTAAAAAAGGAAAAATCCATTCCTTTAGTTAAAAAATAATCCAATAAAACCCCAACCCCCTAGTGAATATAAGATGATTCATCAACAATCATCATAGTACCCGGTTCCTAAGTAGTCATAGGAGCCGGGTGCTTTTTTGTGCTTAATAAAAAAGATGCTTAATACTTCATAGTGGTTTATAATAATCTTTAAACTTATTGAGCCGAGGCTTAATTATAATTTGTAAAAAATGAATTGATGAGGTGCTGAAAACAATGAAAATTGAAGTTTTGAATCAAATGTTTTCTAATCAAACTTTACGTGCTCTTGTTCGTAATCAATCGGATATTAAAGTTGATGAAGTATACTCTGAATTTGTTCAAGATACTACACAAAAAAGCAGCATAGAAAAGTTACAGTCCTTATATAAAGTACTGCAAAGAAGTTATAGGAATGAGTATTACTTTAAAAATACATTGTTAAACAAGTTGCTGCTAGGTAAACATTCGATTCATACGACAGTAGCGCTATCTGAAATGCCTATAGAAAAAAGTATTGCTGACTTTATTTTAATTAATGGGAAAGCAGAAGTGTACGAAATTAAAACTGCATTAGATAGTTTAAATCGTTTAGAACGCCAAATAGAAGATTATTATAAAGTGTTTAATCATGTGTCGATTGTGACTGATCAAAGCCATGTAGAAAAAGTCAAAAAGCATTATAGTCAATCATCTATAGGGATTTATGTGCTTACTAAAAGAAATACACTTCACGAGGTGCAAAAGCCAACTGCTTATTCTGATTGTTTAAACATAGAAAGCATTTATAAATTTTTAAGAAAGCCAGAACGTATAAGTGTATTGAAAGCTTTGAATGTATCCATACCGACATACACGGATTTCACAGAATACAAAACTGTATTAGAGGTATTTAAACAGTGTGATATTCTTGAAGTTTATGATGCAATGTTGAAGCAATTGAAGAAAAGAAATGCACTTCAGAAGTTTGAAAAAGAATTTCTAGAGGCACCTAAAGAGTTAAAATTCCTTTTATACTTTAATAAATTAAACCTTAATGAAACTCATAAGTTGTATGAAATGATGAAGGAGGTCAAAGCATGTACTACCCATATTTAAGAGGTAAACAAAATGAATTGTTAGCTTTGAGAGAGCTATTAGAAGAAAACAAAATTGGTAATCATATTCAACCCATTATTGAGCCTGTGAAGTATACAACAACATTTGTGAATACATTAAATAATTTTAAAGAAGCAAACAAAAAAATTCATATTGTAGTAAATTCGAACCTAACAGAACTTAAATTTAGCGAAGAGCAAACACAAAAGTTAAAAAATGCGGTAACTGATGAGAATCATGAAGTTTATGCGAAACCTGTTATTATTGCAGAAAATGAGATTGAACAAAATGACTTTGAAGGTATTTTGTATGATCCTGCTTCTATTATTTTGAAACAAACGGACCACGTCGACAAAGTGAATCAATTAACTGAAACTCAAACGATAGACTTTCTTTTAGCTTCAGGTGAACGGAGCATTCAAAGAAGGTTGAGAGGAGAATTAAAAAATAAGTTAGGTGTAATTGCGGATGTATTTAACCGATTAGATAGAAATTCGGATTATTTAGAAGTTGAAGATGAATTTTTCAGTGACACACATCTTTATTATGACGAAGATGGATATACAAGTTTCTCTGATTATTCTGTCATAGGTTCAAACTTTGTAGAGGGTGGATTTGCGCCATATGCAATTGCAATTCACATCGTGTACTTTAATGACAAGAAAGAATTGAGAATCAAACATTTCGTATCAGATTCAAATGAAGATATCTCAGACCCCGCTAATAAATTAAAAGAGGCATTAAGTAAATTGGTAGCATGGAAGCAAACGATTTCTGAAGAAAATTGTTCTTCAGCACTAGATGAGTTTGAAAGGATATACCGAGAAGAACGTTACCCCGGCTTAGGTATGATAAAAAGATTATCGATTAAACACCATTTAGAACTTATGAACCACTTCATGGAGGAACGTGAATGAAGATATGCGAAAAATGTTTTAAAAACTCTGAAATTAAAGAAATTATCAAAAATAATAATACGTCAATTGATCAATGTGACGTAGATCCTTCGCATAAAAATGTCCATGTGTTTGATACAAATACCGAAACGGAAACTTTACATGCTATTCAAGATTGTTTAAGACCAATACTTGATATTTATTCAATAGACAGTGACTTGCCAAATGGATATGATATAGAGAAGTTATATAGTCTGAGTCATGCGTTAAGCAATGACTGGGCAATTTTTAATGTAGAAGACCACCAAATTAAAGAAATTATAATTAGATTATTTGAGAATGACGAGGACGTGGATAAACGGTTATTTGAACAGCAAGTAGGTGCACGTGTATTAATGAATCAAACATTCTTAAAAGAAAACTTAATATTGAAGCATAACGATTGGAATCAGTTTTGTGAAGAACTCAAATATACAAATAGGTTTCACAACGATAAGATTAACTTACAAAATTTGAAAGTGTTTATTGAAGCAACCAGAATTTCAATTCCTATACATGAGTTTAATACACAGCTACGCCACCTTTATCGCGCCCGAATTGTTGATTTTATTTCAAATCAAAGTGAAATTATGGCGCCTCCAAAAGATGTAGTGACACCTGGCCGATTGAATGCACAATGGATTAGGGTATTATACTTGTCTACTTCTCAAACTATATGTGTTGATGAGTGTCGGCCTAAACATAATGACACTGTATATGTAGGAGAAGTCCAGCTGAAATATTATGATAATCTCGATAAGCAATCTATACTCATTGCTGATTTATCTGATTTTACTGCGAAATCATTAAATAGAGGTTTGGAAGAAGTTTCCAAGTATTATGTGAATTATGATGTTATTAAACATATTCAAAGCGGAATATCTGAACCTAGTTCATCTCAAGGTCAAGATTATATACCCTTTCAATATATTGCAGATTATATTAAAAGTTTAGGCTACGATGGCATTAAATACAGTAGTATATTCGATCCCACTACTTTTAATTATATGTTTTTCGACCCCGATTTATTTGAATGCATTCATTGGAATAAGAAAATAGTTACGAATGTTTCTCTCAAACTTGAGAATGCAGATTAATAGATTGCTGTTACGTGGTGTCATACTTCGAAGGTCCTTCTTTGATAAATTCCCAATATTTAGAATTCTATACACTTATAACTAAAAATGAATTAAACGTTATTCACAGAATAGTTTAATTTTCACTACTCGGTTTCTAAGTAGTCATAGGAGCCGGGTTTATTGTATTTTGTAAATGTAAGCCTTTACATTTATACTAGGATACATTAAAATAAGAATCAGTTTTAACTTAAACGTTTAAGGAAGTAATCAATATGAGCAATAATCCAACACTTCACGACGTCGCAAAAGCAGCAGGTGTTTCTGTAGCGACTGTTTCAAATGTGATGAATGGTAAAAAAGGGCAAGTCAGCGAAAAAACGAAAGCGAAAGTAGAAGCAGCTGTTAAGTCGCTGGGTTATCAACCAAATACGTATGCCCGTCAGTTAAAAAGCGGCCAAAGTAATTTAGTTGCCTTTATTGTCCCTGACCAAAACCCATTCTTTACGGATATTTTAAACGGTTTAACTACAGTGTGTTTAGAACACAACTTGCAAGTGATTGTGATTTCGTCAGAAGAAAGTGAACAACGACAAAATGAATTGATAGATTTATTTGTGAAACAACGTGTCAATGCGATTGTGTTAGCACCTGTTTCATCACATCTGACATTAAAAGATGAATGGAAAAAGACACCGATTGTGACAGTAGACAGAACGATAGAAGCGAGTGATGTGCCAAGTGTCACGGTGAATAACCAAGCAGCTGGTTATCAAGCAACTAAACACTTATTGGAGTTAGGCCACACGTCTATTGCGATTTTATTGGCAAATCCTAAGATCAGTACAACTACCCATAGACAAGCAGGATATGAACAAGCGTTAATGGACAACCAGTTAACAGTTGATGCGCGTTTAATGAGTTTCAGTGATGATAAATTGGGGACTGAGGCTCAGATAAGAAGCGGGTATCTTGCGACTAAGCAATGGCTGACTTCAAAAGATGCGCCAAGTGCGTTAATCGCAACGAACTATTTATTGATGATCGGTGCGTTACAAGCCTTTAAAGAACTGGATATTCAAATCGGCAAAGACATTTCATTTATCGGTTTTGATAATAGTCATTGGAACGAAATATATTCACCGGCCATTACGGTCGTAGAACAACCAGCAAGTAAACTCGGTGAATGTGCAGCGCAATTAATCATTGAAATGAACAACGATGAACCTGCAACTTCGGTAGAGTTATCGACGCATTTAGCCATAAGAGCATCGTGCGCTAAGAAAAATGAACGCTAGTTCGTTCTTTTTTCTTAACGTCAAACTTAAACGTTTAAGTTAGTTATAAATGAGGGGGAAATCTATAATGACGATAGAGAAAAATAGAAAGTTATGGATGGGAATACCGACAGTTGTATTCTTAGGTATTATCGCAATCTTTATTTTTATGACAGGAGACGGTATTGAACAAGCCTTCTTGTCTAAATACATCGTAGACATTGGATTCAGCAAAAACCAAGCATCATTAGTCTTTGCGGTATATGGTGTGATGGTAGTAGTAGGTTCATGGTTAGCGGCAGTCTTATCTGACGTATATGGACCAAGAAAAGTAATGACAAGCGGTGTTGTATTATGGATTGTCTTCCATGTACTCTTCTTGACGTTTGGTTTGCAAGTTGAAAATTACAACATGATGTTATTGATGTACGGTATCAGAGGTATCGCATACCCATTATTCTTATACGGTTTCTTAGTATGGGTGACATACATTACAAATAAAGCACGACTTGCGACAGCAATCGGTTGGTTCTGGGCGATGTTCTCAGTAGGTATGGGTGTCGTAGGTTCATACTTACCAAGTTTCACAATTCCATATATGGGCTTCATGGGAACACTATGGCTATCTATCGTATGGATTATGATTGGCGGTATTATTGCTTATATCGCAGTAGGTAAAGACAATGTGAAACCTAACGCAGATTTAGCAGTAAGTGATCGTTATAAGAAGGTGCTTAAAGATATCGGTGTGGTTTATAAGAACCCTGAAATTATTAAAGTATTCATTGTAAGAATTATTAACCAACTATCACTCTTTGGATTAGTGATTATCTTCCCAGTTTTATTTACAGATGAAATCGGCTTTACGATGCAGCAATGGTTATGGATCTGGGGTACAATGCACGTCACTTGTATTGTTGGTGACGTATTCTGGGGTATTACTGCAGACAAAATCGGTTGGAAACGCCAAGTCATGTGGTTCGGTTGTGTCGGTTGCGGTATCACAACACTGACATTCTATTACTTACCGATGATTAGCGGAGACGTATTCTTGATCGGCGTATTATGTGCTGTATTATTTGGTATTACACAATCAGCATTCGTTCCGATTTTCGCGATTTTCACAGCGTTAGAACCAAATCATATTGGTGCGACATTATCTTCACATAACTTAGCAGCTGGTTTAAGTAACTTCTTACCATCTGTGATTGCGACAGTATTATTACCAGTCTTCAATGAAATCGGTGTGGTATGGGCATTCGCATTATTATACTTCTTTGGTGCTGTATTGACGTACTTCATCAAAGTACATCAACCAGGATTAAAAGAAAAACCGCGCAAAGTAATCCAACCTAAACCGGATAATGTAAATATTTAAAAAGGCAGATGAAACATATTGAAACCACTTGTTTTAGGTATAGATTTAGGAACAAGCTCAGTTAAAGTGATTGCGGTTGACCAACAAGGTTCGATTGTGACATCAAGCAGTGAACCTATCAGTATTTCACAACCGCAAAATGGTTATAGTGAACAAAACCCAGATGAATGGGTACAAGCAACAAAACAAGCAATTCAAACACTGACAGATCAGTTAGACGACAGTCAGTACCAAATAGAAGGTATGTCTTTCTCGGGCCAAATGCATGGCTTAGTATTATTAGATAAAGACAATCATCCTATTCGTCCAGCTATCTTGTGGAACGATACTAGAAATACTGAACAATGTGATGAAATCAAAGCACAGTTCGGAGATAAATTACTGGGCAATCCTATTCTAGAAGGCTTCACGTTACCAAAATTATTATGGGTGAAAGCACATGAACCACAACACTTTGAGAAAGCTAAAACATTCATTCTTCCAAAGGATTATGTCAGATATGCATTAACTGGCAAGGTTCAAATGGAGAAATCTGATGCATCCGGTACATTGCTTTACAACAGTGAAAGTGAAGCATGGGATAAAGAAACAAGCACGTACTATGAGATTAAACATTTACTTCCAGAACTCGCTAATTCAACAGATGTAGTGGGTGAAGTAACTGAAACAGTTGCACAGGAATTAAACTTACCAACTTCAACAAAAGTGATTGCGGGTGGTGCTGACAATGCATGTGGTGCACTCGGTGCCGGTATTATCGGTGAAGGAGACGCGATGTGCAGTATCGGTACGTCTGGTGTAGTACTTGTTTGTCAGAAAGACTATAGCGATTACCAAAATAATATTCATTATTTTAAACATGTCACACCGGATATCTCTTATGCGATGGGGGTTACGCTTGCTGCAGGCTTCAGTTTAGACTGGTATAAACGTAATTTCTATGCAGAACAAAGTTTTGAGGACATTACAAAAGATGCGGAAAGCTCATCACCAGGTGCGAATGGTTTAGTATTCACGCCTTACTTAATGGGAGAACGTACACCGCATGGCGATGCAAAAATTCGTGGCAGCTTTATCGGTATCAGTGGTAAACAAACACGTGCAGATTTCTCACGTGCAGTGATTGAAGGCATCACGTATTCGCTTTATGAATCATTAGATTATATCAGACAGTTTTATCCAGCGATCCACACCATCACTTCAATTGGCGGCGGCGCTAAAAGTGATTTCTGGTTACAACTTCAAGCAGATGTCTTTAACTTAGAAGTGAAGAAATTAAAACACGAAGAAGGACCAAGTATGGGTGCAGCAATTCTAGCTGCATATGGAGTCGGTTGGTTCGATTCATTAAAAGACTGTGTTGAAACTTTTATTCAGTACGACACGACATTCAAACCAAATACACAAAAACATAAAATTTATGAACGTTACTTCAAAGTGTATCAAGACGTTTATCGAAATACGAAACAGATGACAGCGGATCTGTTATCAATTCAACAAAATCACGGGGGTTATACAGATGACAAATAATATTCCTGAAACAATGCAGATAGCTTTATTAAATAAACCATTCGATATTGAAATTAAAGAAGTCGATGTACCTAAATTAGGACCGAAGGAAGTCTTAGTTAAAATGATGGCAGTGGGTGTTTGCGGTTCTGACGTCCATTACTATGAACATGGTAAAATCGGTGATTTCATTGTCAAAGAACCATTAATCTTAGGTCACGAATGTGCCGGTATGGTTGCGGCAGTTGGTGAAGATGTGACGAAGTTTTCAGTAGGTGACAGAGTCGCGGTAGAACCAGGTGTACCATGTGGTAAATGTGAACAATGTCAAAAAGGGCAATACAACTTATGTCAAGATGTTGAGTTTCTAGCAACACCACCGATTGATGGTGCATTCGCACAGTACATTGCACATCCAGAAGACTTCTTATTCCCAATTCCAGATTCATTATCTTATGAACAAGCATCATTAAACGAACCATTCTCAGTAGGTATTCAAGCTTGTAAACGTGCAGGTGTTCAACCAGGTTCAACAGTCGTAATTACAGGTATGGGCCCAGTTGGTTTAATGGCGGTTGTGGCAGCTAAAGCATTTGGTGCGACACGTATCATCGTGACTGACTTAGCAGATATTCGTTTAGAAGAAGCGTTAAAACTTGGTGCGACTGAAACAATTAATATTTCTAAAGAAGATCCAGTAGAACGTATCCAAGAAATTACAAACGGTAAAGGTGCAGACTATGCCTTTGAAACAGCAGGTCATCCAGCGGCACTACAATCAGCTGTACAATCTCTAGCAGTAGGCGGCAGCTTATCTATCGTTGGACTACCACAACAAGAGGAAATTGCGTTAAACATTCCATTCATTGGTAACCGTGAATTAAATATTTATGGTGTCTTCCGTTACGCAAACACTTATCCAATGGGTATTGAAATGTTAAACAATACAGACGCAGATTTAGACTCAATGTTCACAGATTCATATGAACTTAAAGATACAAAAGCGGCATTAGAAAGAGCCCTCAACAACAAACAAGGTTCATTAAAAGTGATGGTTTATCCTAACGGTTTCTTAGACTAATATAAAGATTAAATAGCCTCGTCCAAAAAAGCGGACGAGGCTATTTTTATAACTATCTATCTTCATCATTACGCTTCGCAAAAAACCTTAATATTACTGCCAACACTAATAATACTATAGTTACAACAGCTTTAATGAATGTGCTGATAGGCAAGAATAAAACAATCAAAATTATAACGAATCCTATGAGATAAAGTGTTTCTTTCTTTTTGGTATTCAAGTGGTATTCACCTTCGTTGATTTAAAATTTAATTTTATAGCTGAAAATACTAAAAAATGAAATATCTATTTCTTAATTGGAGGATATCAATAGAAATAGTGAAAGACAAATATATTGTAAAAATATATTTGTGATTATAAATACGATTTTATTGTTGTGAAGAAAGCAAGTAAGAGTAAGATATATATAATAATCAAGGTTAATATTAAGAAGCATCGACCCAAACACTGGGCCGATGCTTTTCTTTTACTGTGCTTTCTTTCGCTTCTTCACCATCTTCATTATCAATGGATATGTTAATGAAAGTACTGTCATAATCGTCAACACAATACTAATCGGTGACCCGAAGAAAATATCGAACACATTATTATTGCTGGTAATTAAGCTCTTACGGAAGTTCTGTTCCATATCTGATCCGACAATAGCTGCCAAGATGAGCGGAGCCATCGGGAAGTCTAAAAGTTTCAAACCTAAACCTAATAAACCAAAGATTAATAAAATATAGAAATCTACAACACTATAACCTAAAGTGTATGTACCTAAGTAAGCTAACACTAAAATAATCGGATAAAGTACTTTAGGCGGTGTACGTAAAATCTTAAGTAACACACCTATGAGTGCGATGTTGATAATCACTAAGAAAATATTACCGATAAACATACTGTTAATAAGTGTCCAAATGGTTTCCGGTTCATTTTCAAAGAGTAATGGACCAGGTTGTAAACCTAACATAATAACTGCACCTAAAATAACAGCGGTTGTTCCTGAACCAGGTACGCCCATTGTAAGTAATGGAATCAGTGCACCAACTGAAGCAGCGTTGTTAGACGCCTCAGGTGCCGCAACCCCTTCAATCGCACCTTTACCAAAGTCTTTACCATTCTTGTTCACTTGTCGCTCAGTAGAGTAACTCAACATAGAAGCGATAGAACCACCAGCACCTGGTAAGACACCGATGACGAATCCAATTGGACTTTGTCTTAACATAGTCCACCATGTCCGCTTCCAATCCGTCTTAGTCAACTTCATTGATCCTAATTTCGCATCAGGCGGCTTCAATGCTTCTAGATGCATATAGTTATACAGGACTTCAGCCACCGCATAGACACCGATAATCACAACTAAGAAGTTAATCCCTTCACTTAGGTGTGGAATGTCGAAGGTGAAGCGGTAAACGCTTGTTTGTAAATCTACGCCGACTGTACTGACCATGAGTCCAATCGCAGTAGCGATAAAACCTTTGACCATTTTACCGATAGATAATGAGACAATCGTCGATAATGTAAATAAGAATAATACAAAGTATTCACGTGGCCCGAATTGAAGTGAGAAATCTGATAGCGGTTTGGCGAGTACAATAAACCCGACAACTGCCACAATACCGCCGATGAGTGAAGCGACTGCGGAAATCGTTAAAGCTTTGCCCGCTTCCCCATTTTTAGTCATAGGATATCCATCGAAAGTAGCCGCAATCGCAGAACCATCACCTGGTGTATTCAGTAAAATAGAACTACGCGATCCCCCATACATCGCGCCATAATAAATCGCAATCATTAAAATCAAGGCACTGACAGGTTCCATACCGAATGTCACAGGAATTAACACTGCAACTGCGGTCGCTGGACCTAACCCCGGCAGCATGCCTACAATTGTCCCTAAAAATCCGCCGATTAACACCCATAATAGATTCATAGGATGAAAGGCAGTTGTGAAACCTTCTAAGAACGTATTGATATCTCCCATATTGCTCCCCCTTGTCTTATGGTAAACTCACATCTAATAATTGAGAGAAGGTATACCATGTAATCCCTGAAAATACGAGCGCTACAATGATATTTTGAAGCCAGTGTTTCACCCCATTGATTAAAAACAAGACGCCTCCTAAGAAGAGGATTGTTGAAATCAAGAAACCTAAGCGTTCAAAAATCAATGCGTAAATAATAATCATTGCTACTGTTGCGCCTAAGCGTATTAAGGTTTTCTTTTGAAGTAACAAGTCTAGAATTTCAAAGTGTTCATGTCTTTTTTTATATTCTTGGAAGAAATAAATCACACTCATCACAATCAATAACACTGAAATGAGCAGTGGAAAGTACATTGGACTGTTTGGATCACCAATGCGTGAACGTTGTACATTCAGCGTTAAAACTAAATAAATGATGCCTAATAACGTAAGTAAAATAGGCGGCATTAAACGAGCCATACAATTCCCCCTTAGAAACCAGCATCTTTAATCAGCTGATCATATTTTTTGCGTTGCTCTTTTAAGAATTTTTCAGATTCAGCACTATCTTTATAGAAGTTATCCCAATCATTGTTTTTGCGTAATTCTTGCCATTGTTTAGAATGTACGACTTTACGCATGGTCTTATCCCAATAAGCACGTTCTTCTTTTGTCATATCTTTCGTCCCCATGACACCGCGCCAATGAGGGAACACCATATCGACACCTTGTTCTTGCCAAGTCGGCACATCCTTAATGCCTTCAAGTCGTTCATCAGATGACACTGCCAACATTTTCAGTTTATGTACTTGATGTTGCTCTTTAACTTCTGATACTGCTGTAGAAGCGACATCTACATGACCGCCAAGTAGGGCAGTTTGTAAATCTCCGCCACTCTTATACACTAAGAAATCAAGTTTATCGACATCTACACCGTATTGTTTCGCTGCTTGTACGAATGCAAGGTGGTCGTTATTTCCTAAACCAGGTGCGACACCGATTGTCAGTGATTTTGGATCTTTCTTGAGCTTTTCCATCACTTCTTTACCAGAGTTCAAATTAGATTTATTTGATGCAGTTAAACTAATCCATTCAGTTGCCAGAATCGCAATAGGAGTGAAGTCATCATCTCCAAGGTCACTTAACCCTAATTCTTTATTAGACAGTAATAGACTTGAGTTAATGGCGATTGTATTTGGTGAACGTGATTTTAAGTATTGCCAACCGACTTCACCGCCGCCTCCAGGCTTATTCACAACTGTAATGTTTTGATTTGTCAGCTTTTCATCTAACATGACTTTCTGAATTGCGCGTGCAGTGGTGTCCCAGCCACCGCCTGGTGAAGCGGGTGCTATAATCTCAACAGTTTCATCAGGAAACGTATTGGATTTTGCGGTTTTCTTATCATCAGATTTACCGCAGCTCGCTAAAATAACTGTCATGGCTAACACGAAGTACCCCAATCTTCGCATAAAATTCCCCCTTTGTTTAAAAATATTCAATTTTACGATAATTTATCACAATTTTCAAAATTTAACAATGATTGTTAGATGTAATTATTATATAAATAACTAAGGGTATAAATTATAAAATATATATTGGAATCTGTGAAAATAAATGAAAACTTGAGGTTATCATCTTTAAGTGTCTGTAAGGCTGATATTAAATTCTCAAAATGTTTCGTAATAAAAATTAAATAATGATGTGAATGTTTTTAATGATGAATTGTGATTATGTTCTGTTTATGGTTTAATGAAACAAACGCTTATATGAAACAAGCGGGAAGGGGATTATTAATTTCACATGAAAACCAGGAAAGAAAAACATAGAAATATAGTTTATTTCACTTCGGTAGGGATTATCCTGCTGGCGACTTTAGTTGCGGGCATTTTCCCGAAACTATTCGGAAAATATGCACAGAGTACGTATGATGTCATCGCAGGGGCATTTGGATGGCTCTTCTTAGTCATTATTGTCGTACTGGATATTTTCTTAATCGCTTTAGCCGTTTCACGATACGGCCGCTTCAAACTCGGCGCAGATGACTCTGAACCAGAATTCTCATTCATGTCTTGGATTGGGATGTTATTCTCAGCAGGACTTGGTGTTGGGATTGTCTTCTGGGGTGTAGCAGAACCGCTGACACACTTCTTACATGCGCCGTTCCCAGGTGTTAAAGATCAATCTGCAGAATCTGCACGTTTAGCTATGGGATATACCTTCTTCCACTGGGGTATCTCACAATGGTCTATCTTCGCAATGGCAGGTTTAACTGTAGCGTACTTCCAATTCCGTAAGAAACGTAACGGATTAATTTCTACAGCTATGGAACCGGTCTTTGGCGAGGCTTATCCAAGACCTTTACGTAACTTGATTGATATTCTCGCAATTATCGCGACAGTTATGGGGATTGCGACATCTATCGGTTTAGGTATTATGCAAATCAGTGGTGGATTAAATCATGTCTTTGATGTACCGAATACAAATGTGACTAAAGTTGCGATTACAGTCATTATGGTATGTATCTTCTTAGGATCAGCACTTACAGGTTTAAACCGAGGTGTTAAATGGTTGAGTAATATCAATATCGGACTTGGGGCAATCTTATTGATATTCATCTTAATCTTTGGTGATTTAAAATTCGTGTTAGAATCTTATACACTTGCGATTTCAGATTACTTAACACACTTTATTCAATATAGTTTACGTATCAATCCATACACAGGTGATAACAGTTGGGTTCAACAATGGACAGTCTTCTACTGGGCATGGGTCATTGCTTGGTCACCATTTATCGGTGGTTTCGTTGCCCGTGTATCACGTGGGCGTACAATTCGTGAATTTGTCATTGGTGTATTAATCATTCCACCATTAATTTCATTCACTTGGATTGCTGGATTTGGCGGTACAGCATTGAAAATTGCATTAACACAAAATACAGGTATCGAGAAAATTGTGGATAAAGACTATTCAGTCGCATTATTCGAGTTGTTGAAACAATTCCCAATTTCAGATATCACAAGCATTCTAGCCATTGCCTTAATCTTTATCTTTATTGTGACAAGTGCTGACTCTACAACACACATTGTCGCAAGTATGGCGACAGGCGGGGTTGATAACCCTAACGTAAAAGATAAAGTTATTTGGGGTTTATTAATCGGTGCGATTTCAGTCACAATGACTATTGCAGGTGGTTTAACAAGTTTACAAACTGCTTCACTTGTGACAGGCTTACCATTCTCTATCATCTTAGTGTTGATGATCTTTGCGATTATGGGTGCCTTACGTCGAGAACCGACAAAACACTTCCAAATGTCATATATTGATGACGAAAAAGACTTCTCTATTCCATTAGAGAAACGTGAGAAAGAAATTCAAAAAGAACAAGAAGCGCAAGAACAAGCGCGACAAGAAGAAGAGAACCAACATAAAGAAGATTAAAATATAGAGATAAAGTGATAGCCGCTTCGCACGATGGGTGTGTGAAGCGGCTATCATTTTATTGTATAATTTAAATAACTATTACATATTCTAATAAAAAGTGAATGCATCTAATCAGTTAGTAGAGCATACTTAATCAGATAAAAAAGCTTAAAGAAAGAGAGAAGGACAACCATGATTAAAACGTTAAAAATCATCGCTTTTATTTTTTCAATTAGTTATTTAACCCTATTTATTACCAAGTTTGTTTACCAACCCGTTTTAAGTGAAAAGATTGAAGGTTTCGCAGCATTAATCATTATAATACTGGTTCTGGTAATTGCGGTAAGTGAGAAATTAAGTAAAAAAGACAAAGCATAAAACGTTTCGTGACAACACGAGGCGTTTTATGCTTTGTGTTTATTCCGATAGTGACTGATCCCATAAGCAATTAATATCACCCATAATAAAATATCAAAAGGATGAAGCAATGCCTGAAGGATAGACTTATGCTCAATAAATATACTATCTAGTATCTTAACGATTTGAAGTAGAATCATCGCAATGATGACATAATACAAAGGCTTTCGCTTAACTGTACAGTAAACAATGAAGCTTAAGACAACTATGGGAATAAGGATAACGCTCAGTGTATAAATCATATGTATGCATACCTTTCTTTATCTAAACTTATAAATAGCATCGTATTTAATTTATGAATACAATCACATACTCAGATATTTAACTTAGACACATACTGTCATCTTCATAAAAATATTTGTAAAAATTGCAAGTACATTTACATGTAAGTGCATTGAATTTGGTTATAAAAATAAAGAATTTTATTATGTCATAATGTAAAGTAAATTGAACCATAATATAATAAATGCATGAGAAAGTTGAATAGATGGTGGCAAATCTAATTTAAAGGAGGTGATGCCTATGGTATCGCCGAATTTAGAAAGGAAATGCCTTAAATGACAACATTTGAAGTCATAGTATTGCTACTGGCATTTGGTGAATTTATACTAAATCTAGTCTCTACTATTACGAAACTTGTTGAAAAAAGAGATAAAAAATAAGCCATCTTTCTGCTTTGACTAAGGAAATGGCTTATTTTAAAAATTTTCTATGTCACCGTCTTTTTAACGGTCTCAAAGAGTCGTGTACAAGCACGGCTCTTTTTTATTACATTTATATTATCGCACAACACGCATAAGAAGTACAACTAGAATAGTTTATGAGTTACTGAATTTAGAAAGGAAATGCTTTATGAGTGTATTTGAAGCTATAAGTATAATGATTGTGTTCTGTGATTTGCAGTTCACAATTCTAGTATTTATCTTTTTGTACATTTCTAATAGAAAAAAATAAACCATCTACAAACTTTGACAAGTCAGATGGTTTATTTTTTAACATTCAATGTGTCACCGTCTTTTAACGGTCTCAAAGAGTGTACTAGCACGATTCTTTTATAACATAAATGTATTATAAATACAATAATAAATAGTATGCAAAACCATTTCTAGCTAAACATTTCACAATCTTGTGACAAATAAAGAAATGTGGTTCAATTAAGAAAACGCTTTCATAAAGTTGTCACATCTTGAACTACAGGGAGAGAGATAGAAAAAGGGGGATTGTGAAATGATTACGTTTATTGTTTCTATCATTTTACTAATTATTGGTTATTTCACTTATGGAAAGTACATTGATAAGATGTTTGGACCGAAAACAGGGAGACCGACACCAGCACATCATCAACGAGATAATGTTGACTTTGTACCGATGAAGACATCGTCTAACTCGTTAATTCAATTACTGAATATTGCTGGGGTAGGTCCAATCTTCGGACCAATTATGGGGGCATTGTATGGACCGGTCGCATTTTTATGGATTGTTTTAGGATGTATTTTCGCGGGAGCCGTTCATGATTATTTAACAGGTATGATTTCTATTCGAAACAAAGGGGCACATCTACCTGAACTTGCGAGTAAATTCTTAGGGAAGGTCATGAAACACTTCGTTAATATCTTCTCGATTTTATTGTTACTGCTTACGGGAACAGTATTCGTGACAAGTCCAGCATTATTGCTTCATAACATGATGGACGGTCGTATTGCGTTAGGTATTATTATCTTCGTTATTTTTGTTTACTACATTCTTTCAACGATTTTGCCGATTGATAAAATTATTGGACGTGTTTATCCAGTCTTTGGAGCGTTATTGTTAATCAGTGCGGTCGCAATGGGCTTTCGTTTAATTCAAACAGGCGCACCGATTCCAGAGTTAAGTTTAAAAAATATGCACCCTGATGGCGCACCGATTTTCCCACTGTTATTCTTTACGATTACGTGTGGGGCATTATCAGGTTTCCATGCGACACAAACACCGATTATTTCACGTACTGCGAACAATGAAAAGAATGGCCGCTTTATCTTCTATGGCATGATGGTCGCAGAAGGAGTTATCGCGATGATCTGGGCAGCAGCAGGTATGAGTTTATTTAATGGTTACCAAGGTTTGCAAGGAGTGCTTGCGAAAGGGGAAGCAGCACTTGTTGTGAGTGAGGCATCTCACTTATTGCTTGGTTCTGTTTTAGGTACAATTGCGGTGTTAGGTGTGATTGTCTTACCTATCACAAGTGGTGATACATCATTTAGAAGTGCACGTATGATTATTGCGGATTACTTGAATGTGAATCAACGTTCTCTAGTTAAACGTATTATTGTCGCAGCACCATTGTTTATTATCAGTTTTGGCTTAACACAAACTGATTTCACAATTCTATGGCGCTACTTCTCATGGGCAAACCAAACAACAGCAGTGGTCGCATTATGGGTCGGCGCAATGTATCTGTTGCTAGCTAAGAAGAACTTCTGGGTAGCAGCTGTACCGGCGACATTCATGACTTGGAATATCTTTGTCTATATCTTAAGTCAGAAGATTGGTTTCGGTTTAAATTTAACGCTTAGCTATTATTTAGGTGCTGTCTTAACATTAATTTGGATTGCTTATTTCATTTATCAGTACAAGAAAGTGACAGCAGGTGTGAAATTTGAGTTAGATCATCCAATCGTGTCACAGCGAGATGCGGCAGTCTAACAAGGTGTCTTAAATAGATTAGTTCAACCCGTACGTTAATGCACGTGCGGGTTTTTTTATTGTACTGAATTTAGAAAGGATATGCCCATGAGTGTATTTGAAGCTATAAGTATAATGATTGCGTTCTGTGGTTTGTAGTTCGCAATTCTAGTATTTATTTTTTAACCTTCAATGTGTCACCGCCTTTGAAATGAGCTCTAAAGCATCGTATACCAGCACGGTGCTTTTTATTTTTATCTATATTATGACACAATTTAAATATAGACATAAAAAAGATGGGTACTGAATACCCATCGCGTTTTGAATAATTATTGGTGGACCGTTTCTTTAAAGTTTTCTAAACGGCGTTCTTTTTCCTCATCACTGAGATTGTGTTTCGCTACATAGCGATTACGTTCGTGCTCTGCACATTCTTTACAGCAAGCACCTAAATAACGGTGTTCGTTTTCTTCTGATACTAAGATTTGTTTATTACATTCAGGGTTGCTGCAGTTGATATAACGTTCGCATGGTGTACCATCGAACCATTCTTTGCCAATCACTGTTTTTTCTACTTGGTTAACATCTACACTGATACGTTCATCGAAGACGTACATTTTACCGTCCCATAATTCACCTTGTGTTTCAGGGTCTTTACCATACGTTGCGATACCGCCTTCTAATTGTGCAACATCTTCAAAGCCTTCTTTAAGTAAGAAGCCTGAGAATTTTTCACAACGGATACCGCCGGTACAATAAGTGACAATTTTCTTATCCATGAACATATCTTTATTGTCTCTGATCCATTGTGGTAAATCACGGAAACGTGTAATGTTTGGACGAACTGCACCACGGAAATGACCTAAATCAAACTCATAGTCATTACGTGCGTCTAAGACGATAGTATCTTCATCATCTAAAGCTTCTCTGAATTCTTTAGGTGATAAATATTTACCTGTTGTCTCACGTGGGTCGATATCATGTTCTAAATCAAGTGCTACGATTTCATGTCTTGGACGTACATGCATTTTCTTGAATGCATGGCCTTCTGCTTCATCAATCTTGAATGTGATATCTTTGAAGCGTTCATCTGCACGCATATGTGCAATATAAGCGTCTGTGTCTTCTTTTGTTCCTGATAACGTACCATTAATCCCTTCAGTAGAGACTAAAATACGGCCTTTTAAATTGTGTGCTTTACAGAACTCTAAGTGTTCTGCCGCATACGTTTCTGGGTCATCTATAGTGACATATTTATAATATAACAATACTCTATAATCCATATTATGATACTCCTCAATCTTTCTATCTATTTCTCATTATAAAGGAAAAAGCTAAAACCTAAATGATGCATTAGACCTATTTTTTTACCGATAAGCATTATTTTCCACTGTAATAGCTTAACAAATCATTGTAAATATGCAATAAGTTTGTTTGTGAACTTAATATTGAATGCACTAAAATAGGGTGAATAAAGCAAGAATTTTTATATACAAAGTCCTTGGAAGCTAAGTTACATTTGTTTTTCACACAAACGGGTATAATAACTATATATAGAACTTTAAATGAGGTGAGATACATGGCAGAGATTAAACATGGCAACAATAAATTTTATGTTGGTGATGAAACGAAACCAGATGCAGAAATGGATTATACAATGAACGACGATGTGATGACGATTACGCATACAGGTGTAGATCCAAGCTTACGTGGACAAGGTGTAGGTAATCAATTAGTCCATGCCGGTTTAGAGTATGCGAAAGAAAATAACTTAAAAATTGATGCACAATGCTGGTTCGCAAAAGCATTCATTGAAAATACAGATGACAAAGATATTTTGGTAAATAAATAATAATGAGCGTATAAAAGAGGCGCGTTAGTCTGAGGACTAGCGCGCTTGTTTTATGTGTTAAAGATGTGTTTTGTATAACGGAAATAGACCCACACGATGACACATCCCGCAAAGATGATTTCAATCATCGCAAGGATTCCAAGCATTTCCTGGGAAATACCAGGGAGGTCTAATTGTGTATAAAGATGATACGTTGAGGCAGCAGTAACAGCCCACGGGAAAGTCAGTGCAGCATATGCGGGTTTGAATCGTTTCTCAATGATTTGAGGCAAGAAGATAACTGAGAACACAAATAGAAATTGCGCAATGACGAAATAAAACAGAATATAGCTGACTGATAAACTTTCAGTATAAGATAGATATGCATTTAAACATAATGATGCTGGTGCACTAATAATGACTGCCATCGGTAATTGATCTTTCGGATAATAATGCCACATTCTTTCAAGTAAAATAAACGCTAAAAGAATCCAGAATAGGATAGAACTGAAATCTATCGCAAAGATACCAATTTTAGCGTAAAACGATGAAGCCGTCTCACCAATCACGCCGATACCGACAAACATTACAAACCAACTCGTATTTGGATATGTGCGGTGCTTTATAATGAAATAAAGGATAAACCAAATCATTAAAATAATATGTAGCAATACAGCACCTATCCAGAAACTTGTGAGTATTAGGTTATCAATATGGAATTGTGATTTTAAAATTGAAGCGAGTGTCATGAAACCCATAGGTAATGCAGGCATAATCGCAAAAGTATTACTGTCCTTTAATTCTAAGCCTAATGCTTTCGGAAAGCGTATCAACTTAATAAAAAATAAAACCAAGCAAATACTACCTAGAGTAGTTGCTAATAAACCTAGCCAAGCTAAGTGGATTTGAAATAAAATGTGACTAAAAGTAAATGTACCTAAAGCTAAACCGCAAATCGCGGCAGGTACGTTTTGAATCATGGATTTAAACATATATGTAGCCTGCCTATTCTCTCTCTTTGTATGTTCAAAGTATAGCACTGCTTATATGATTAAGAAACAGAGTGAAATGTAGATGATTTGAAAAGATAACAAAATAGAGAGAACCTTTTGAGTCCTCTCTATTGAGATTAATGTCCTTGCCCTTGTGGTTGTTGCGCAGGTTGGGCTGGCTTTTGTTGTTGAACAGGTTGTGGCTCTGGTTGCGGTTTTGATTGTGCTTGTTGGGGTTGTGGTTTTGATTCTGGATGTGATCCGCCACCTTCGCCAGGTTTATATTCTTTTGTTTCTTCTTTTTCTTGTTTAGGTTCAGGTTTTTCTTCAGGTTGAGGTGCTTGATAGATATGTACAGTTGATTGTTGGACCTCATGATGTACTTGTTCCTCTACCACAGGTTCTTCTGGCGCTTCTTGCTTATGTTCTTTTTTCTCTTTTTTCTCAGTTTTCTTCTCTTTTTGTTTTTCTTTATTTTCATAGTATTTCGCAGCATCTACTTGATCGCTGCTGTGATGCTTATATTTATCATAAGCAATCATTCCAGTGACAATGACAGCTGTCACAAGCAATGCAGTGACAACGACTGCTAGAATACGTTTGATAGCTTGAAACATGATGTTGGCTCCCTATATCTATAGTTTTATCTTGGTGCTTGGTGTATATCTTCATTCTAAGTTTATAGAATTGCCTTACGCTTTTCCACTCTTTTTATATTAAATGAACGTTACAATATTAAAATGAATAGAGATTAAGTAGATATTTGTCATTGTTAAATCATTCGTTGTGTTTAGAAAGAGAAGTTAGTGGTATAACTTTTATACCAACTTATTTGAAAGTGAGGAGATAGTATGGCAGAGATTAAACATGGACACAATAAATTCTATGTAGGCGATTCAGAAGAAAATCCAGATGCAGAAATGACATATGTACCGACAGGCAAAGATAAAATTATTATCGATCATACAGGTGTAGATGAAAGTTTACGTGGACAAGGTATTGCGAAGCAGTTAGTTGAAGCGGGTGTGAATTATGCACGAGAAAATGACATAAAAATTTTAGCTACTTGTCCGTTCGCTAAACAAGTATTAGAAGAGACACCGGAGTATCATGACGTCTTACTAAAAGGTTAGTCTTAGGTATGTCTTAAAACTCCTGTAATGACAAGGGTTAGTGTGTTTGAGGTAAGTGTAAAGAAGCGCTGAGATATGACGTCCCAGCGCTTCTTTTTAATGCAGTTTCACCTTGATTCCAGTCGGTGAATATTATATATAATCTTTAGATTTTCTAACTTAAATTTCTTCTAACTGGCTTTCGATTTGTTCACGTTTGTGTTCTAAGAAGTCAGGTAATGCGAGTTTGCTGCCTAGATCTTTAACATCTGTGTCGACCGTAAAACCAGGTGCTTCTGTTGCGAATTCATATAAAATTTTGTTGTTACGATAGTAGATAGATTTAAAGAAATAACGGTCAATAATACCTGAAGTACTGCCAGGCAATTGTTCTAATTTATCTAATAATGTTTCTAAAGCTTCATCAGTTGGCACACTCACTGCAATATGATGTACATAACCACGTCCAGGTTTTACACTTTGACCTTGTTCTTCAACTAAGACAAAGTCTGTATAACGTCCATTCGGATTTAATGTATAGACATTATCATCGCCAAAGTGTGCGTGATAACCTAATGTGTTGGTTAGAAAGTCAATAGTAGGTTGTAAATTGCGTAAATGTAATTCTACAGGTCCCATTCCTAAAATTTGAACTTCTTGAGGCACATCTGTATAAGGATTCGCATGCCAAGCGTTAGGAACTGCGTTGTCACCATTGACCATAAGTATTAGTTTTAAGCCATCAGGATCTTCGAAAGCTAATGCTTGTTGTCTAAGGTATGTGATAGCTTCTGTTTCAACTTGATTCTCGTTCAGACGTTCTTTGAAATAACCTAATGCTGCTTCATCAGGTACGAGTAATACTAATCGTTCAATACTATTAGTACCTGAATGATGTTTGCCTAACATTTTCATTTCAAAGAAAGTTAATAAAGTGCCTGGTGCACCTGTTTCATCTCCATAGAATAAGTGGTACATCGATGGATTATCTTGGTTCACAGATTTTTCAATTAAGCGTAAACCTAAGACTTCTGTATAAAATTGTTTATTTTCACGCGCATCTTTTGTGTACATTGAGATATGATGATGTCCTGTAATCAGCGTCATACTATCCCTCCTATTTATCTAGTATACTTTTTATACTTATATCATAACCGTTCCTTTAACATAAAGAAAGTTTTATGTTTCTTTGTATAAATTTACCCCAACTTTTGACAAAACACGCAAACCTTAAGTTTTTGCTTTGAGGATAATCGTGTTATCGGGCATAATAGAAGCAAATACCTAAGAGAAATAGATGGGGTGAAACGATGAACTTGGTGAAAATATCGCTGCTGATTGCGTTAATGTGCTTGTTAGCATTGATTGAAATGATAGTCGCATCAACCATAGGACTAAACTATATCGTGGCTGTACTCATCACGATAGTTATGGTGGTATGTATCGTATTAATCATACTCGAGATATTTAAAGGTAGAAGGAAACAATAGATAGCTAAAGAGGAACCTGATCCAGCCAGTTTGCGTATGCATCCGTCTAGGTCAGGTTATTTTTTATGGGAAAATAGCGAAAACACTCGTACATGTAACAGTGTTATGTTACATTATGATTAGGAGGATAATTATGAAAGAACAATTAATCAGCAAAAAAGACTTATTAACAGAATGTGGCATTACTTACGGCCAATTGTATCGTTGGAAACGTAAACACTTAATTCCAGATGAATGGTTCATTCGTAAATCTACTTTTACAGGTCAAGAAACGTTCTTACCTAAAGCCAAAGTCATTAAAAGAATCGAAGATATTCAACGTTATAAACATGACTATGTCTTAGATGATATGGTCAAAATGTTCGCAGATGACGGTTATGAACCAGAAATTGAATACAAAGATAATGACACCTTGATTCAGTCATGGGCAGGTTTCTTTTATCGTGAAGTCGGTAAAGTCTTGTTAGAACAATATCCGCAAGATCAAGCGGTTTATGTGGGTACTATTTTAGATGAAGTGGTAACACGCAGTATTGTCTCAATGGAAGAAGCACAAGATTTACAGGCGTTTTTACTAGAATATAGTGAAAATGATAAAGAAGCAGAATTATATATCTGCCGTAAATTCGGAATCACGTTTTATTTGCTGATTGAACAAAATACGCCGATTAAAATCGATGATAGCGTAAGAGTCTTAGAAACAATTAACATCCAAAACCTATTTAAGAAAGAAGTGTAAACATCATGAGTCAGTCCATCAAAGGCATGGGTAAGAAGCAATTAGAAGACAGTGAATATGGCGCGATTACTTTATTGGGAGAAGTTCAATTTCCTTTTGAAACCAGTGTCAATAACATTAAAATGACGGGTGAAATTACCGCATCAGACCAAGTCAATGTAAATAAAATCAAACTGATAGGTAATTTCACTGGTCGTAAAAATGTACATGTAACAACAGCTTCTATTATCGGTGAAGTTGAAGTAGAAGAAGATTTAACATTTGAATTACTTAAAGTGACAGGAACTGTTGATGTCAAAGGTCATTTAAACGGTAAAAGATTGAAACTTCTCGGGGTACTTGAAACAGAAGGTAATTGCGAAGTAGATGAACTTGAAATCGATGGTCAAGTTAAAGTCGAAGGAATGTTGAATGCAGATACTGTTGACGTACATGTGCGACAAGATAGTTATGTTCGCGAAATCGGGGGCAATGTGATTCACATACGCAAACATGATGGGGAAAAGAAGAAGTTTAAGTTTATAACTGTCATGACTTCTCAGTCAGATTCTGCATACTTGACTGCTGAGGTTATTGAAGGGGATCGTATAGAAGTCAACCGTGTTAAAGCGAAAGTCATTCGTGGCGATCATATTATCTTACACGAAGATGTGGAAGTTGAAACGATTGAATATACAAAGACCTTAGAATGCGCTCAGGCAGCACAAATCGGTAAAATTACGAAACTATAAATTGTATTTTTAGACGTATTCTTCCTTAAAATATCAGAATAATTAGATTGTTGTTACTATTGTTTTGATTTTGTGCTAAAATTAATCTTTATTCTTAAGCTAATCGTTGAAAAACGGTTAGTTTTTTATATACAGGGGGGAATATTATGGGATTTTCTGCTGAACCAATTTTAATTTGGTTCGTCATTGGTTATGGGGTATTGATGGTTGCATTAGGTTTTGTGTATTCAAAGAAAGTAGAGAGTAATGAGGACTTTATTCTCGCAGGTAAATCACTCGGGCCAGTCGTATTAATGGGGACATTACTTGCGACATGGGTCGGTAGTGGTTCTGTCACAGGCGGCCAAAACTCGCTGGCTTATAGTTTTGGATTATGGCCGGCAGTCGGCTATGCGATTCCGAGTATCATCGGAATAGGGACAATTTTTATTATTAGTTCGAAAGTCAGAAACTATGGAAAATATACTGTAGCTGAGATATTAGAGATGAAATATGGAAAGGTCGCAAGTTACTTTGCGGCAGTCATTATCATTTTAGCGTTTGTAGGGATTGTCTCGTATCAATATCAAGGACTTGGCTATGTATTACATGTTTCAACAGGTATTTCAGTAGAACTCGGTACTATTATTGCGGCAGTGATTATTATTTTACTTGCGACTATGGGCGGTTTGATGTCAGTCGCACCAACAGATGCGTTAAGTGCATTCTTAATTACAATTGCGTTGATTATTGCAGTACCTGTCGCAATTGCGGTCGGTGGCGGCTGGGATACTATTTTGTCGAATGTACCGAAAACACATTTGAAACCAATGGGAACATTAACTTTTGTTCAAATTTTAGGTTTCTATATTCCAATGTTGTTCTTACTGTTAGGTGATCAGAATATTTATCAACGACTAGCGTCATCTCGTGATAATAAAGTGACACGTATCGGTACGATTGGGTGGATTGTCGGTTTATTAATCGTGACACCACTTATTTCATTGCTCGCATTTATTTCTCGTTCGATTTTCCCGAAAATTGAACCAGGTATGGCTTTGATTGCGTTAACGAGTCAATTGCCGATTGTGATTGGCGGTGTGCTCATTGCAGCACTTACTGCGTTTATTACTACTACAGGAAATTCATATTTATTATCTGCTGCGACAAGTGTCATTTATGACTTGTTCGGGGATAACTTTAAGTATAAGCATGAAAATAAGATGTTAATGATGACAAGAATTCTTGTACCGATTTTAGGTGTGATCGCATTCTTATTAACAATGTACTTCCCATCAGTGTTATCTGTTCAAATGTACGCTTATACCGTATACGGTGCAGGAATTACACCGGCATTATTAGCAGTGTTTATTTATCCGAAAGTCACGAAAGCAGGAGGCCTTGCTTCAATGGCAGTCGGTTTAGTAACAACACTGATTTGGGAACTTGGTTTTGTTCAAAGTACAGGTATTAACTCTGCGTTAATTTCTGTGCCGCTGGCGATTATTGTGTTAGTAGTTGTGACATTATTTACTTCTAAAGGAGGCAACCAACGTGAACTTGAAACAACGTCTTGATGCGTTTAGAGAAACGATGAAACAACAAGACATCGATTTAAGTATTGTAATGAATTTTGAGAATCAAATGTATTTTACTGGCTTTAAAGCTGTCATTTATTCGCGTCCGATTATTTTATTTATTTCCCAGGAAAACATTGAAGTAATTGCGCCGAAACTAGAAGAAGCGCATTTCAGAGATAAAACGGGTATTCAAGATATTTATACGTATACTGAAATTCCAGTCACAGATGATGTTCCGACGCATTATCAAACAGTCTTTAATGACTTATTAGAAAAATATCAAAATGTCTCAACGATTGGGATTGAAACAGGCTTCTTACCCACACAATTTTATTTAGATATTGTGAGTCATAACTTTAAAGTGAAAGATATCGGTCAAGCATTAGTAGAACAACGAACTTATAAATATGAAGATGAACAACAAGCTATTAGAGAGAGTGGAGAAATTGTCAGTCAAGCCGTGGCGCAAACGATTGAACATGCGAAAGCAGGTTTGACTGAAATGGATATTGATAACTTTGGAAACAGTTATTTATTCGACACGATTTCTCAAAACTATCCAGATGCGGAATTTGGATTTTTTGTAATGTCACCTTCAGGTATCAAACGTTCTACAATGCCACATACATTCTCTAATACGAAACAAATTCAACAAGGTGATGTGATTGTACATAGCCGTCAATTAGAGTTGAATGGATATCGTGCAGAATGTGAACGTACTTTCTTTGTTGGCGAGCCGACTGATGAACAGCGCCATGCATTTGAAGCGATGGTTGAAGCGCATAAAGCTGCGTTAGACTTTATTGAAGTGGGTGTAACCGCAAATGCGGTCGATCAAGTCGCAAGAACAATTCTTGAAGCGGAAGGTTATGGTGACTATATCAGCCATAGAACAGGTCATGGTATAGGTATTGGACAACATGAAGAACCCTCATTGCGCTTTGATAATGAGCTAGAGTTAAAAGAAGGCATGGTCTTTTGTGTAGAACCAGGTATTTATATTCCAGGCGTCGGCGGCTTCAGACATTCTGATACGGTTATCTTGAAAAAAGAAGGAACAGAAGTTGTCACAAACTATCCGCATGACTTAAAAGATTTGATTAAATAAACAATGCATAATTAAAAACCTGTGCTATCGTGTGATGGCACAGGTTTTTCAAGTTTCAATGATTATTTGCTTCGTTCTCGTAATAATAGACCAAGTAATGAAAATGAAAAGACCGCAAAGACAATATTCATAATAGATAATACTTCAATAATGACGATGTCTTTACCTAAACGTTCAAACGCTCTGTTTTGAAGTTCTTGGTCTGTTGTGAAGCTGTCTTCACTAATACGTGGGTCTTCAGTTAAATCTTCTTTCATTCTTTGTTTTACAAAAGGCATTGTAACATCCTCCTTTGTTAGTAGTTACATTCCCTTTTGATAACCAGACAAAACTTTACTTACTGAATCGCTTCCTTGTTCAATGCACGATAACTGATCCAGCTGCTGATGAGACCGATAATTAAAATAGCTGTCGCAAATAACAATGCTGCATTATAATTGCCGGAATCTCCAATAAGATAGCCAGACACAAACGGCGCAATCATTTGGCCGATACTGTAAATAACAGTTAAGGTAGCGATAAAGTTAGACTTACCGCCTGTCTGAAGCATCAACATTTGCCCCTTAGACATGAAGAGTGTTGTTAGACCTAAGAATGTACTGCCGAAAATTAACGAGCTGATGATTAAGCTGACAATATGGTGTGAAAACACTGGTAAAGCGACACTGATGATTTGTAGACCAAATGCCATATAAGTTGCTTTACTATAATCCATTTTCTCCGCAATCATTGACCATACTACTGTAGAAGGGATAGCCCCTAAGCCGACAAACATCCAACTGAGTGCTGCATATTCAGAGAAAGCAGGGATTGATTTAATGATTGCGACTAAGAAAGTTCCGGTAATAATATAGCCTGCACCTTCACAGAAATAAGCAATAGAGAACCAGCGCATAAATGTTTTGTTGAGACGGAAGGGTGTCTTAGAAGTCTCTTTATGATGCGCTTCAACATTAATATCTGGGTTTTCTCGCATAAAGAAAATAACCAATAAACTTAACGCTAATGAAAAGAGGCCAAGGATAATCCAAGTCATTTTCCATGAGTTGACGTCTGTGTAGAAGAAGACAAAAATACTGCTTGAAAAGAGTCCGATACCAACAGCGCTATAGAGTAAACCTGAAATACCTTCTTTATGTGCTTGTCTTAATGCTTCTAATACGACGTTAGAGGCTAAGACAAAGACTGTTCCGCTTGTGAGTCCAGCGATTAAACGCAATATGGACCATAAAATGAAATTTGAGGTAAACCCCATAAAAATTGTAGAAAGCACGTTTAATACTAAATAAATTTTCACATCAACGACTTTACTTTTAATAATCCAAAACATCGGAATAATCGCACCGATTAAATAACCGAGATAGTTAATCGTCGCAAGTAAACCAGCCCCTTTACCATCCATGTGTTCTGCTTGCTGCATAAACGGTAAGATAGGTGTATAGGCAAATCGACCGATGGCCATTACAATAAATAATGATGCCATCCCGAGTAATAACTGACGATGTGCGTGTTGTGACATGGCATTCACCCCTGAAATTTGATAGATGACCTCATTATACGCCTCAATAGACTTTAATAATAATGATGATTCTTGATGTTTAACATAAGTAAAAGTTATCATGCTTATAAAAAATAGACCACTTTCTATTGAAAGCAGTCTATCTATAGTTAAAGTAGGGTTGTTAATCCAGTTTATTATTTCTTGTCTTCTTTTTTATCGTCTTTGTTATCTTTCTTATCTCCGCCTAATTGATCTTTAGCGAATTCTTTACCTTTTTCAATATACTCATCTTTATGTTCGTTTAAGTGATCTTGACCTTTTTTCTTAATATCATCAAAGTTCATAATCAAATTCCTCCTTAAAAATTAAGTACAGTTATGTGTTACCCCACGTATAGAACGTGAAACATGTTAAGCGTAATTCTTTTTTAATTATCGTACACTGCCTAATTTTATTATAGATTTTAAGCATATAACATTTAAAATTCTTCTTTAAAGGGAATTACATTATTAAGTATTAAAGGAGGAGACAGATTATGGATTATACAACACTTGGTAATTCAGGATTAGTCGTTTCGAAATATGCGTTAGGTTCAATTCCATTCTCCGCAACGAATGGGTTTGAAAATGCAGGAGGAATGACAGATAAAGAAGTCGCATACTTTATAGATTATGCTTTAGAACAAGGTATTAACCAATTTGATACAGCAAACCTTTATGCGAAAGGTGATGCAGAAATTGCGTTAGGAAAAGCAATCAGACATCACAGAGATGAAATGGTCATCAGTACCAAAACAGGATTCCCATATAACGATATCGCAAATAATGTCGGTGCATCTCGTTTGAATATAGAGCGTTCAATCGACCATTCTTTAAAACGTTTAGGTACAGATTACGTTGATTTATATTACATTCATACATGGGATGGACAAGTTCCGGTAGAAGAAACAATTCAAACGATGAATGATTTAATTCGTAAAGGTAAAATTCGTTATTGGGGTGTATCTAACTATAGTGGTTGGAATTTAGCCAAGACCTATACACTGGCGGTAGAAAATAATATGGCACCGCCGATTGCGCAACAAATCTATTACACGCCTGAATCAAGAGAAGCGGAATATGAATTGTTGCCTGCAGGTACAGAATTAGGTGTCGGCAACAGTATCTGGTCGCCTTTAGGTGAAGGGTTACTTACAGGTAAGATTACCCGTGATAAAAAAGGCGAACCCAATACCCGTCAAGGTGATGGATGGGCTGAGCCTTATGTGAAAGATCATGAGCTGTTCTATCGTTTAATAGAACTTGTACAAGAAATAGCACACGCACACAATGCGACAGTGCCACAAGTGATTTTAGCTTGGTTGAGAGAACGACCAAACGTGGATTCAATTGTCTTAGCTGCACGTAATCAAGCACAACTGAAAGAGAATATTGCATCTTATAATCTGAAACTTACAAAAGAAGAACATCAAATGATTACGGATTTAACACAGCCACAACCGATTTATCCACTATGGCATCGTGCGATGAATTCAGCTGCACGTGGTTCTGAAGCTGAAAAAGTATATTTAGAAGAATATAACCGTTTAATGAATCATAGCGATACGTTACTTTAAGTCAGTGAAGTACTGTAATTTAAAAAAGAATTTTAAGAAACAAACATTTGTATTTATTGAAAATGTAAAAGATGTTGAAGATTTTAAGTAGACTATGGACGTATAACTCATGTATTAGTATACTAATGATAATTGTAAGCTTATAAAATTTTTAACAATACTAAAGAGATAGGGGAGGGTTTTATATGATTAAACGAACAGGTGAGCATGTCTTAACATGGATTGGTGTCGGAATCGGTGCGTTAATCGTATTATTTGTGGCTTTAATGGTTCCATTAATGCAAAGTGATGACTTTGTAGCAGGTATGCAGCAAAGTGATGCCAGCTTAACGTATGAAGAAATCTCACAAGTAGCTTCAGGTATGCAAGTACTCGGTACTTTCGTATTAGTGGCTAATGTAATTGCGGTGATTTTAGCTATTGTCGGAGGCATCTTCATTAGCAAGAAAGCTAAAGCAGCAGCTATCTTATTATTAATCGCAGGTATCGTGGCATTACTATGTAACTGGATTTCAGCGATTCTTTGGATTATCGCATCTATCATGTTATTCAGCAGAAAACCAAAAGCAGCTTCATTAACTCAAGATGGTTACTATAACTATGATAAAGCGAATGAATTCGCACAAGAACGTTCACATGAACGTACAAGAGAAGAAGATCCATATAAATACTAATTCAATCAATATTTAAGCCGTCTCATACAGAGGCGGCTTAATTTCATTTAAAATGAAATTATTGATTCTAATACCATAAATTTTTCTCAAAGCGCAGAATGAAAACGACTAAGAAGATGAAGATAGTGTGACCTATCATCCAAACAATATAATCAATCCAGTGAAATTGGTAGATTGGGTTAATAGACCAAGTAATAAGTGAAGGATAGATAACAGCGAATAATACGATAATAATTAGAATACCTGCTGGATAGACGTAAGAGTCCCGGATGGCTTGAAAGACGACATATATCATTGTGGTAAAGACAATATGTAAGATGAATTTAAGCCCAAAGCTCACATCAAAAAAGCCTGGCACAAAATCCACATTTAATAATAAACTTGCGAGATGGTGGGTATAAAATAAATCAGTCAGGCTGAATAAGCCGAATAAAAAGACAGATAAAATTAAAATGGACATTGCGTGGTACAGTACTTTCATAAATGACGCCATCCTTTATTAAGAGGTAAGTTTTATTGAGCGTATCATACTTTTAGTAGATTTAGAAAAGTTAAAGTGAGAATAACGTCAGTAATATAAATGTTTATTAGGTGGCATATAACTTAAAAAATTGGCAACCTATTAAACATGTGGCAACGATGGAAGTAAGGAATACATACACAGACTTCCAGTTGCACGACACACATTGACTTTGAATATGATATAGTTACGTTAATTATTTACACCTACCGATAATTAGAAAAAGAAGTGAAGTAATCTGTACAGCGCAAGTCCTAAAACAACTAATAGAACGATGAGTCTGGGTTTGGTAAAGAGTACACTTCTCTTTGGTTTTTCTTCTTTGTCAGGATCATAGTTTCTTAATTCTTCTTCTATTTCCTGATTAATCTCATCTAGACTTTTATCTTTCTCTGTGGTCATTGCTGAAAGCCTCCTGTAAATTGTTAAGATTATCTATACAATAAACCATAAGGTTGAAGCAATGCAAAACTATTACTTTTTGGAGGTCATCATGTATACATTAGAAACGATTGCACAAATCTTAGATACAGAACTACTTGATGCACAAGAAAAGGAACAAAATCCTATTGATGATTTTGAATATCAAATGCTGCATGTTAAGTCAGAATCAACCGCATTCATCTCTATCAGTGAAGCATCATGGAAACAATATTTAAAGAAATCAAAAGTGATGAAAGATGGTAATGCGCAAATCCCAAAAGATGTTTCAAAGATTGGTTTGATTATTACTGAAACCTATGTAGAAGATTTAGCACATCAAATTCCGCAAATTGTAGTGAGAAATGCGATTAAAGCTATGAAAATATTAGCCTTCCATATTCGAAAACATTATCATAATCCAGTCATTGCGTTAACAGGCTCCATGGGTAAAAGCTCGACACGCTTAATGTCAAGTGCGGCATTACAACCTTATAAAGTCCAACAAAATAGAGGGAACAGTAATACACGTAGTGCCATTTATTTGCATATGTGTAAATTAGCGTCTAATCCAGATATTGCGGTTTTCGAAACGTCTTTAAATGCATTGAATAATCGTGGAAATATGGCTGAAGTATTGAAACCACAAATTGCGATTGTCACAGGGATCGGCTCTGCACATCTATCCACTATTGGTTCAACGGAAGAAATTGTAGCTTTCAAATCAAGGATTTTTGCGGGATTAAATCAAGACGGTATCGCGATTTATAATGGTGACACACTCCATCAAAATGAGCTGAAACAAGCTGCATCAACTCATACTAAACATGTATATCGTTATAGTACTGAAGATAATTCAGCAGACATTTATACGACACAAATCAAACCTGTGAAAAAAGCAGTAGAAGTGACAACGAATGATGGTTATCAATTTGAAGTGCCTTCTGTCAGTAAGGGCATGGTTGAGAATGCTTTGGCAGTATTATTAACGTTGAAACATTTGAAAGTTGATGTAAAACAACACTTGAAACAGTTAGCGCAAACTCAACTTTTTAAGAAGGTCTTAGAATTCAGACCTGTGAAAAGTCTGCATGAAGAAGCTACGGTACTTGATGATACGCATAATGCTTCTTTGCCTGCAATGTTGAATGCGATTGATGCGTTTAATTCACAAGCGCCATTCTTTAAAGGACATAAAATTATTGCGTTAGGTCAAATCAGTGATTTAGGTGAGCAGACTGACCGCGTGCATGCTGAATTAGTGCCTGCCTTAGAACAGTCTGAAGCGGATTATATTTTATGTATGGATCAACCATTACGTAAAGTAGTGAATAAAGTTAAAGGTAAACATATTACGTGGTATCACAATAAAGATTTAATGTTAAAAGATTTATGTTATTTGATTAATCAAGATGCTTTAGTGTTGATGAAGTCTTCTGTAACTCAAACAGAGTTTCCCAAAGTCGCAAGTCAGCTTCAAAATGCTTTGCTGCATTATGAGAGAAGCGGGGACGAAGAGAAGCATTTTGAAGCGGCTGCTAGCCAAGGGCGCGCATATCTTATTTATAATTTAGAAACTGATCAGATTGAAACGCAATCTAATCGTTATGGTTCAGCCACAATAGAAGGTTTGACACCGATTATTTACTACCTAGATGCAAAACAACGAGAAGTTCAAAATTATACGGTTACTCTCAATCAATGGCCCACAAACGATGACACTTACTATGAAGGTATGCAGCTTTCGTGGGGTGATCTAGTAGAAGCCATGACTGACGCACCACATCCATCGTTAGTCTATCAATTAGCACACGAACTGTATCCAACGCATCAAGCAAGAAAAAAACATGTGCAAGAATTGGTTAAACAATTAAAAATGTCTGATTCTGTAGCGATTAACTTAACAGGGCGTTTCAGAATGAAAGAGCGTCAAACGTTCAGTGTAGATGACTTACTCGCCTTATTAAAATATAGACAAAACCAATTATTTGAGAATGATAAAGGTGGAATAGTCATTGGTGAATACGGTCGTCATGGCATTTTAAAAGAAGGTAAGCAAGTTATGATTTTCACAGGATTTGAAAGTGAAGATGAAGCAAAATCATATCTATCAAGAAAAGTCTGAGGTTAGCCTCGGACTTTTTATTTTATTCTCAAAATGGGTTTTGAATTAAAATGTGATTTATGGTAAAACTATATTAGTTTTAAAATAATCGGTAGGTAATTTATAAATAAAGATGAGTTCTATATAAATATAAATCTAACCAATTGTATGGGATTAATCAAACTTGGACAAAATGTGTCTGAAAAATAAAAATATTGTCAAATTAATGCAAAATTGTTTATTTGTTGCGCACTTGTGTAACATAATAGGGTAAGGCCTTACAAAAATAAGTAGGAGGGATTTCTTGAATAATCAAGACTTTTTCAACAAACGCAATCGTTATTCAATTCGTAAAATCACTGTAGGGGCTGCCTCAGTTATTGTAGGGGCAACATTATTTGCGAATGCGAATGACGCACAAGCCGCAGAAAATACTACAAGCGGTGAGACAACGAACGTCACTACAACTACAGAGTCAACACCACAAGAACAAACTCCGACAACTGACACAAAAACACAAAGCACAACGACAACTGAAACAACAGCTACACAAGATCAAACACCAGCTCAAGATACATCAGCAACAAATACAACTGATGCAAAAGCAGAGCAAACTGTAGCAGGGGAACAAGCATCAACTGATTCTACCCAACAGTCGACAGAGACAACTGCACCAAAAGCAGATGCACCAGCAACTACAGAAACAAAAACACCAACAAATGAAACAACTGCAGATACAACTGCGACTGAACAAAATACAACAGCTAAAGAACAAGCACCAAAAACTGATGCTCAAACAACAACAGATACAAATACAGCAAACACAACTACAACTGAGCCGAAAACAACTGAATCAAATACTGACCAAACAGTTGATAAGCAAACATCAACAACAAATACATCAGCACAACAAGAATCACAATCAACTCAAGATGCTCAACCAACACAGGAAAATGCATTGAATACTTCAACACCTGTTGCGCCAGTTGAAGCTCCAACAACAGGCACAAATGAAACAACAACAACTGGTGATACAGCTGCACAAAATGCAACAGCACCAGCTAATGAAACAACAACACAACAAGCGCAATCTGTTGAACCACAACAAGATGCACAAACAACTGCACAAGCACCAGTATCAGATGCTGAACAACCAGCATATGATCCAAATGCAGCGCAATTATCTGATGCAAACGCTACTACAGCAGCAACAGTAGGTGACACTTCAAATACAGCTGATCCAGCAGATTTGAATAAATCAGTACAAGATTACTCAAATCAAAAAGATAGTTCTGAAGTACTTGCAGCACCAACAAATACAACTGCAACACGTTCAACTGAACAACCTACACAAGAAGGAACTGCACAAACATTTGCACTAGCGCAAGCAGCACCGACTGGCAACAATGTTGATGGAGACGTAACAGCTTCAAATATTCAAATCGGTCCAAACTCAATTCAAGCGAACGATAGTGAATCAACATATATGTCAGCTGATTTAGCAATTGCTGACAGTGTTCAAGCTGGAGACTACTTCAATGTTCAATTCCCAGAGTACTTGAACTACTACGGAAACAGTACACCAAGCAGTTCTAAAATTCCTGACTTGATGAATGGTACTGAAGTAGTTGCAACAGGCGCATTTAATCCTGATTCAAACTCACTAACATACACATTCTCTGATTATGTTAATAATCATGATAATGTAACAGGTCATTTTGAAATTCCATTATATGCGGATAGACAAGCTGCGCCAACAGACGGCACATACCCAGTAGAAACAAATGTAGCTGGTGAAACATACAGTACTGATATTGATATCAATTACAGAACTTCAGATTCACCATACCCATCAAACGTAGATAGCTTTATTACTACAACTGATAGAAACACTGGTGAATATAGACAAATTGTATATGTAAACCCACAAGGTAAACAATCGTATAATGCGACAGTGAACTTATACAATTATTGGCCAGATACAGCTGACGGCACACCAGCTCAAAGTTCAGCACAATTAAATCCAGATGTGACAAACTTCAAGATTTACGAAGTGAGAAATGGTGAACAACTGAACCCAAGTTTCTACGTAGATGAAAACAATCCAAACTTGGTAGACGTTACAAATAATCCAGATGCGATTTACAACTTCAACCCACAATATTCAGTAGATGAAAATGGTGGAGAAGTTCTATCACTAGATTTCCAAGACTTAACTTCAAACGGAAGTCGTTATATTATTGTTTTAGATAGCGTGGCTCAAGACGGTTCACGTGAACAAATCAAAACAAGATCAGAAATGATTTCAGATGCGACAAATGATGGCCAAGGTCATACTTACTACACATGGGATAACTACAACGTTTACAATAGTGGTTCTGGTGAAGCAGACGGTGACGATACAGATGCAGATGCCGACGCAGATGCAGATGCAGA
>NZ_KV837073.1:0-477 GCF_001838465.1 Staphylococcus sp. HMSC061G12 | reverse complement strand
ATGCCGACGCAGATGCCGATGCCGACGCCGACGCTGATGCTGACGCCGACGCTGATGCCGATGCCGATGCCGATGCAGATGCCGACGCTGATGCCGACGCTGATGCCGATGCCGACGCTGATGCCGACGCCGACGCGGATGCTGATGCCGACGCTGATGCCGATGCCGACGCAGACGCTGATGCTGACGCAGATGCTGACGCCGATGCAGATGCAGACGCCGACGCTGATGCCGATGCAGACGCAGACGCAGATGCCGATGCCGATGCTGACGCTGATGCCGACGCTGATGCCGATGCCGACGCGGATGCTGATGCTGATGCCGATGCTGATGCAGACGCAGATGCCGACGCCGACGCGGATGCTGATGCCGATGCCGACGCAGATGCAGATGCTGATGCCGACGCTGATGCTGATGCCGATGCAGATGCCGATGCAGATGCCGACGCAGATGCTGATGCAGACGCAGACGCAGATG
>NZ_KV837072.1:0-1074 GCF_001838465.1 Staphylococcus sp. HMSC061G12 | reverse complement strand
AAAAACTACACCCGCCGATTTTATGATAATAAGTTATTTGAAGAAATCTTCCAACACATCTTAAAAATTGCTTTTGAAAACAACCTTATTAATACCGAACAAATTTTTATCGATTCAACTCATATTAAAGCCAATGCTAATAAAAATAAATACATTAAGAAAGTTGTTCAAATTAAAGCCAAAGCATACCAAAAAGAATTGGATGATGAAGTAAATCTTCTAAGAAAAGCCGATGGAAAAAAGCCTATAAAAAAGAAAAAGGAAGCGAAAACTAAATATATAAAAGAAAGCAAAACTGATCCAGAGTCTGGTTATTATGTAAAGAGCGAGAGAGAAAAGCAATTTGCCTATTCGCTACATGCATGTGTCGATAGACACGGCTTCATTTTAGATTCACACGTCACTCCAGGAAATATCCATGATAGTACGCAATTGAAACCTATGATAGAAAGAATGGAGAAAGCAGGTTTAAAAGCGAGATATGTAGCAGTCGATTCTGGATATAAAACTCCAGCTAATGCACACTATCTTATTGAAAAATTAATGATACCTGTGATGCCGTATACTCGACCAAAAGGAAAAGAAGGTTTCTTCAAAATTCGCGATTTCATCTACGATGAATATTATGATAGCTATATCTGTCCTAATGATGAGTTTTTAACTTACAAAAGAACAATGCCAACTGGGCACAGACTATATATGTCAAACTCTGACACATGTCGTGAATGCCCACTATTGAACAAATGCACTGAAAATAAACAGTGTCAAAAACAAATCCAAAGGCACGTATGGCAAGATGATTTAGATATAGTTGAAGATTTAAGGTTTATGGATTCAATTAAAAAAATATATAAAATGAGAAGCCAAACAATAGAAAGACGATTTGGTGACGCTAAAGAGCAACATGGTATGAGATGGACACGTTTCCGCAGTTTAGAAAAGGTGACAATGGATACGATGTTTACTTGTGCTGCGATGAATTTGAAAAAAGTATCTATGTGGCTTACATAAGAGTCCGTGAGGACTTCTATTATAAAGATTTTTATACATATTTTCGAAAATTTCATAAAAAAA
>NZ_KV837071.1:0-418 GCF_001838465.1 Staphylococcus sp. HMSC061G12 | reverse complement strand
AATCGAGTAGGAGAGTAATCATTAATTGACCACTCGTCCTCTCACACCACCGTGCGTACGGTTCCGTACACGGCGGTTCAATATCTTGCGTAAGCAGACTCTGCGAGTCGGGTTAGTGGTACTAGTCCCCACTTGTAGAGTCTATTTGTTGTAAGCGCACGATGAACCTCATGCGTGTTTGAAAGTCTCCAATACTTCTTTCTTGAGTTCGCAATACGCATAGCACTATTGTGGTCTAATCCATATTTTCGAAACATCTTGTATTTTGTTTTGATTTTCTTCCATCGCTTTAAAATAAGTTGTCTGATACGACGGTTCAACCACTTTTGTATTCGTTGGACAAATACTTTAATAAAACCTCTACCGAAGTAATTTATCCAACCTCTAGTAATTGCGTTGATTTCTGTTATAATTTCTT
>NZ_KV837070.1:6529-22020 GCF_001838465.1 Staphylococcus sp. HMSC061G12 | reverse complement strand
TTTGGACTGTATTTATGTCCCAGCCCCTTTTTGTGTTCATTTAATTATTGAATCCCATCAGTCACTTCAAATTGTTCGCCAGCTTTGTTTCGTTTTTCTACTTCTTGATAGACTTCGTGCCAGTCTGGGAAATAACGATCTAAACGAATCGGTGTATGCGTATCTTCTGTCATACATATCAGCTCAGTTGAACCTGTTGTCGCAATTTCTCCTTTTTCGTTATAAATTTCATAACGATATAAAGAACGTAAACGTGAATAGCGTTCTACCCATGTTTTTATTCTTACTTTTTCAGGATAAGTCACAGGTTTAATAAACTTCACATCTAAGTGCGTGACTGGAGAAATGATGCCACGCGCTTCCATATCGGCATAATTAAAGCCAAGCTTGCTTATATAGTCTGTACGAGCAACTTCAAACCATGTCGCATAGTTCCCATGATAAATAAATCCCATTTTATCAGTTTCTTGGTATCTTGCTTCTATTTCAGTAATACTGTATATCATTTTTACGCCACACTTTCTATTCTCATTCCATGTTTTATCATAGCACAAAATGAAGAGGCTAAGACAGTTTCACACCATCTTAGCCTCACATCAAGTTCTATCAAAATAAGGTTGATGCCTTACGCATTTGCTAATTTATTACGTAATACAAGTTGTAAGATACCGCCATGACGGTAGTAGTCTAATTCAACTTGTGAATCGAAACGAGCGATTACATCGAATTCGATTGTTTCGCCATTTTCTTTTTTAGCAGTTACTTTAACTTTATCATGTGGTTTTACAGATTCATCGATGTCTACTGAAATTTCTTCAGTACCATCTAATCCAAGGCTGTCAGCTGAGTCGCCGTCTTGGAATTGAAGCGGTAATACACCCATCATTACTAAGTTAGAACGGTGGATACGTTCGTAGCTTTGTGCAATAACTGTCTTAACGCCTAGTAAGTTTGTACCTTTAGCAGCCCAGTCACGAGAAGATCCCATACCGTAGTCGTTACCTGCTAAGACAACTAATCCAGTACCGTCTTCTTTGTATTTCATTGCTGCGTCATAGATTGGCATTACTTCGCCTGTAGGCCAGTAAGTTGTGAAGCCGCCTTCTGTACCTGGCGCTAATTGGTTTTTAATACGGATGTTTGCGAAAGTACCTCTTACCATTACTTCGTGGTTACCACGACGAGAACCGTATGAGTTGAACTCTCTGATTGGTACGTCATTTTCTTGCAAGTATTGACCTGCTGGCGTATCTTTACCGATTGCACCCGCTGGTGAAATGTGGTCAGTTGTTACTGAGTCACCGAATTTACCCATCACGCGTAGATCTTTAAGCGGTTCGATTTTTCCTGGTTCTTTTGATAAACCTTGGAAGAATGTAGGGTTTTGGATATAAGTTGAGTTAGGATCAAAGTCGTATAATGGTTGGTCCGTAGTTTCAATTTCATTCCACATTTCGTTATTTGTGTATACATCTGAGTATTCTTCACGGAATAAGTCAGGTGTAACAGTGCTTTCAACAGTATCAGCAACTTCTTTGATTGATGGCCAGATATCATCTAAGTATACATCGTTGCCATCTTTGTCTTGACCGATTGGGTCATTTTGTAAGTCGATATCTACAGTACCTGCTAAAGCATATGCCACAACTAATGGTGGTGAAGCTAAGTAGTTACCTTTTACTAATGGGTGGATACGACCTTCGAAGTTACGGTTACCAGATAATACAGAAGTTACAAGTAAGTCTTCGCCTGAAATTGCTTTTTCAATTTCTGGTAATAATGGACCTGAGTTACCGATACATGTCGTACAACCATAACCTACTAAGTTAAAGCCTAATGCATCTAAGTACTCTTGTAAGCCTGAATCATCTAAATAGCCAGTTACAACTTTAGAACCTGGTGCAAGTGATGTTTTCACGTACTCAGGTACTTTCATGCCTTTTTCAACTGCTTTTTTCGCAACTAAACCAGCACCTAACATTACATATGGGTTAGATGTGTTTGTACATGAAGTGATTGCCGCAATAGCGATATCACCTGTTGTCATTTCAGCAGTGTGGCCATCTGCGAATTCGATTGTTGCTTCTTTATCGAATTCAGATTCGTCGAATCCGAAACCTTGGTTGCCTGCTGGTGCAGTCACTGCTTTTTCGAATTCTTGTTTCATGTCGCCTAATTTAATTAAGTCTTGTGGACGTTTAGGACCTGATAAAGAAGGTTCTACAGTAGATAAGTCTAATTCAAGAACATCTGTGTAAGAAGGATCTTCTTTTTCCACATCGAAGAACATATGGTTTTGTTTCAAGTATTCTTCAACTAATTCAATTTGTTCTTCAGTACGGCCTGTTAAACGTAAATATTTTAATGATTCTTCATCAACTGGGAAGAAACCACATGTTGCACCGTATTCAGGTGCCATGTTAGCGATTGTAGCACGGTCAGCTAATGGTAAGTGTTGAACACCAGGACCATAGAATTCTACGAATTTACCAACTACGCCTTTTTTACGTAACTCTTCAGTTACACGTAAAGCTAAGTCAGTTGCTGTTGCACCTTGTGGTAATTGGTTTTCTAAACGAACACCGATTACGTCTGGAATTGGGAAGTATGAAGGTTGACCTAACATACCTGCTTCAGCTTCAATACCGCCGACACCCCAACCTAATACGCCAAGACCGTTGATCATTGTCGTATGAGAGTCAGTACCGACTAATGTATCTGGGAATGCTACTGTTTCACCATCTACGTCTCTTGCATGTACAACGTTAGCTAAGTACTCTAAGTTAACTTGGTGTACGATACCTGTTGCTGGTGGTACAGCATTGTAGTTATCGAATGCTTTTGTTGCCCAGTTTAAGAATTGGTAACGTTCGAAGTTACGGTGGAATTCTAATTTCATGTTTTGACGTAATGCATCTGGATTCGCATAGCTGTCTACTTGTACTGAGTGGTCAATAACTAAGTCTACAGGTACTTCCGGGTTAATTTTATTAATATCGCCGCCTACATCATCCATTGCTTTACGTAATGAAGCTAAGTCAACAACTGCTGGTACACCTGTGAAGTCTTGTAAGATAACACGAGACGGTTTAAATGGTACTTCACCTTCAGCGCCATCACCGAATTTCGCTAATTCTTTAATATGGTCATCAGTAATTACGAAGCCATCCTCTTGGCGTAATACCGATTCCAATAGTACTCGAATTGAATATGGCAATTTGTTGATTTTAGTTAAACCTTGTTCTTCTAATGACTGCAAATCGTAAAAAGTATACGTATTGTCGTTTAAAGTAAACGTTTTCTTTGCTTGCTCTTTTAAGTTAGAAGACATCTAAATCCCCCCTGATTAATATTATGCCTTTACTTAGATTGTATATTGATATGATAGCGAATACAACTGATATTCATTAAAAACCAAATGTTCATTGTTTTTGTTTTATAATCAGTATGTATAAGTATATCTTATCATATCCACTTCGTGTAATAAGTATCTATTATGTATTGAGAATAATTTTCATTTATTTAGCCTAAATAAAATTAAAAATGCGCTGTCTTTCAATTTAATAATTGAAAGACAACGCATCTATAATTCAATTAAGAATCAAGATTTTGTGATTGTTGACGTACTTTACGTTTTTCTAGAATATCTTCTTCATAATCTTGTTGTGAATATTTCACATATTCTTCTAAACGATGCTTATTAGGCGTCAATGTTAAGCCTAAGAACTTACGTTCACGGTTCGCATCTTTGTAGAAGGCAATCATCATTAATATGATCACAATGGAGAATGGCAAGGCACTGATAATCGCTGCACTTTGCAGTGAGTTCAAGCCTGTATCTCCACCTGAGAATAACAAGATAAACGCGATTAATGATTGCGCAATACCCCAAGTTACTTTAATGTACGACGCTGGTTCTAATGAACCATAAGAAGTCTGCATACCTAATACGAATGTTGCTGAGTCTGCAGAAGTAACGAAGAATGATGCAATCAATAGTAACGCAACAATTGATAATATAATGCCTAAAGGCAAGTGATTAAATACTGCGAATAATTGTGTCTCAGGTGACATTTCAAAGATTTCTTTGTGTTTTTTACCAGTTTCAATACCTAGTACACCAAACACACTGAACCAAATGAAGCTGACTAATGCTGGTACTAATAGCACGCCTGAAACGAATTCGCGAATTGAACGTCCTTTAGATACACGCGCAATGAACACACCTACGAATGGACTCCAGCTTAACCACCAGCCCCAATAGTATAGTGTCCAACCTGACATCCATTCACGTTTTTGTGGGTTTAATGCTGCTGTATCAAAGCTGTTGGCTAAGAATGTGTTCAACAAGCTACCTGTTGAGCTTGTCAACATGTCTAAGATTAGAACAGTTGGACCAATAATTAATGCAACAATCATTAAGATTGTACCTAAACCGATGTTTAAGTTACTTAAGTATTGGATCCCTTTACTGATACCAGACCATGCTGATGCGATGAACATGATAGTCACAACAACGATAATAATACCTTGTACCCAAACATTGTTTGGAAGGCCGAATAAGTAATGTAAACCACCATTGATTTGTAGTGCACCCATACCTAATGATACTGCTACACCAACAACAGTCGCGAAGACTGCTAATACGTCAATGATAGTACCCACAGGTCCATCTACTTTATCTCCTAAAATAGGACGTAAAGTCTTAGATAATAAACCTGGTTCTCCTTTTCTGAACTGTGCATAAGCAAGTGCTAATGCTACTACACCATAAGTTGCCCATGCATGGAAGCCCCAGTGGAAGAACGTAGAACGTAACGCTTCAGTATAGGCTTGAGCTGTTTCAGGTTTCGCATTTGGCGGCGCCGCAAAATGTCCCATTGGTTCTGCTGCACCATAGAATACTAAACCGATGCCCATACCGGCACTGAATAACATCGCAAACCATGAAATCGTATTGAATTCAGGTTTGTCGTTAGGCTTACCTAGTTTCAGTTTTCCGATTGGACTGAAGATAAGGAAAACACAGAAGAATACTAGGATTGTAGTTAAGATTAAGTAATACCAACCCAATTTATCGGTAATCCATAGTTTGATTGTATTCGTTACATGATCAAACTGTGATGGGAAGATTGCACCAGCGAGTACTACAATAAGTACAATAATTGAAGCGTAAATAAAGACTGGTGAGAGCTTCTTACCTCTTTGAGAAGAATCCATAATCAATTACTCCCTTTCTGATTTATTTTGTTGTCAATGATATGCTTTTGATATTTTATAACAAAATATCATTTTAGTGAAAAACCAAGTATAATCATAACAAAATCAAGTTGTATAGGCAAATTTAGGAAAATTGATTATACAATCGTATAAAAATCAATTTTATTAAAAATACATTGAGCAATAAACAACTTGATTTCTTACATTGAAATTATACATTACTTTAACATACCCTCTTACCAGATAAAAAACTAAGAATTTTTAACTTTTTTTAAGCAAACGCTTACTATTAGTAAAAAATCAAACATCTAAAAAAATGTATTTTATTACTTAAAACATTAATGTATAATTAACTTTAGTAAATTTAGGAGGACATACTCGTGTTTAAAGAATTTAAAGAGTTTGCGTTTAAAGGAAATGTATTAGATTTAGCTGTCGCAGTAGTAATGGGAGCTGCATTCAATAAGATTGTTACATCACTTGTCACTTATATTATTATGCCGTTAATCGGTTTGATTTTCGGAACAGTAGATTTTGCGAAAAACTGGTCAATGTTCGGTATTAAATATGGTTTATTTATTCAATCGATTATTGATTTCTTAATCGTCGCTTTTGCATTATTCTTATTCGTCAAAGTAGCTAACACTATGATGAAGAAAGAAGAAGTTGAAGAAGAACCAGAAGAAAATACAATCTTATTAACTGAAATCAGAGACTTACTTCAAAAACAGAACAACCCATCTGATCAATAAGATTTAGCACAAAATAAAAAGCAATGCCGCAATTTTAATAACTGCGGCATTGCTTTTTTTATTGAAATCTAAATTCTGCATGGCTTTGATAACCATTTGAATGAATCTGTAAAATACTTGGAATGCGTTGTTTTAACTCGCTGACATGAGAAATAATCCCCACCATTCGACCTGATGTTTTAATATTAATCAATGTATCCAATGCTGTTTCTAACGTTTCTTGGTCTAGCGTTCCAAATCCTTCATCGATAAAGATAGCTTCTAACGTAATACCGCCAGATTCTTGTTGTACCACTTCACTTAAGCCTAACGCTAAGGCTAATGCAGCTTGGAAAGATTCTCCGCCTGACAATGTACTAATCGGTCGTGATTTATTAGAATACCAGTCAAAGACTTCTATATCTAATCCACTGTAACCTACTGACACCGCTTCGCTTCTCACCAATTTATACCGTTGATTTGTCATCTGAAAGAAACGTTTATTCGCATTATCAATAATCAAATTCAAGTAATATCTCAACACAAAGTTTTCTAATGTTAGTTTTTGAATATTTTTTCCAGATAAAATTTCTGAAAGTCTGAAAATCTCTTCTTGATCAGCTAATTCTTGCTGTAACGTTGTTATATTCTCTTTTAACGCCTTAAATTCTTTTTGATTAGATTGGATTTTGAATTCATGTTCATTCACTTGTCGCGTTTGCACATCTAACTTCTCTTTCGCCTCTTGAAGTTGCGCTTCCAAACTTTCTAAATCTGGTTCAGGTTGTCCTTGTACCAATTGTTTTAAATTCTCAATTTGGCTGGCTAGTTTAACTTGAGCGTCACGGAAGTCTTTAATTTCTTGTTCTATAGATGCTTTCTCACTCATTTTATCCAGAACATTTTTCACTTCATCTGGTGATTGAATACCTAGCGTTTCCATTTCTTTATTAGACTGTGTTTCTTGATTTTTGATTTGTTCTGAGAGTTCTGATAGACGCTCATTAACACTTTGAAGCGAGTTTTGTTTTAATGCAAAGTCTTGTTCAAGCCCTCTTATTTTTTCAGTTAACTTTGTCTGTTGTGTTTCATATTGACGAACTTCTTTTTCTTTAGTTTCATAATCATTTTTAAACGCCACTACATCTTTATATTCAGTATTTGATTCAAACGCTTTAATCAGTTTTTGCTGGTTCGTCAATTCTGCTTGTTGATTGGCCACTTTTAACTGTAATGACTGAATTGCTTCTTTAGTTTGTTGTTTTTGCTTTATTTTCTCTTCAAGTTCAGCATTAGCTTTTTGTTGTTGTTGTTTTTTTGTTTCTGTATCTTTATATTTCTCTCTTAATGTTTCTATATCCACTTTGGTATTTTCAGTGCCATGTGCTTCTTCAAACGTATTGACTGCTTGTTGCTCGATTTTTATTTCTGTATTGAATTCGGCTGCTTTAGCTTTTAATTCATCTCTTTGTTTTTGTAAGTTTTCAAGCTCATGTCGATAAGCTCTTAATTGTTCGTAATCTACATGATCTGACAGTGATGTAATTTCATGACCACAAATTGGACATTGATCACCAGGTTCTAACATAGATTGTAATTTTTGAATCATTGTTTCTTGATTGTCTAATTCTAACTGATGTGTATTGAATGCTTTGATTTTTTCTTCTAGTTCATTTAAGGCCGTTTGATTTTCTTCTTGCATTGTTTTTAGCCGTTCAATATTTTGTATTTGCTTTTGATATGTCGTAAAGGCAGTTTGATATTGTTCAGCTGCTTTAATTTCATTGTCAATTTCAAACAGTTTCTGTGTTAGTTGATTTACTTTTTCGTAATCCGGTTGAACTGTTTCATGAATTGAATCAAGTTGTTTTAAATGTGCTTGTTGTTCATTTAATGCATCTTCTAGTTGTTCCACTTCAACTGTCAGCTCATCGATTAATTTATAAGCACTTTGATATTGAGATGCATTTTTATAAAAATATTGAGTTTCGCTTATAAAATGTTGTGCTTGTTCGATTAGTGATTGATTTTCTTGTAATTGTTTTAACTGTTGTTTACTTTCTTCTAATTGCGTTTCAATTTGTTTTAACTGTTTAGTTAAATTTTCGGATCTTTCTTGCGTTTGTGTGTAATCTTCACGCGATTGTTCAAGTGTCGTTAAAATTTGATGTAAAGGACGCACTTCTCTCATTTGTTTTAAAAGTGTTTCTAACGATTCAATATGTTGTACTTCATTTGTTAAGTTTTGATACTTTTCTTGTTCTTGTTGTAATGCTTTGATATTTTGATTCAGTTCAAGTGCTTTACGATACGTAGCATCTGCTTTTTCAAATTCATTTTGTTCTTTTTCTTTTTGTTTTGTCAGTTGTTTTAATATTGTTTCAGCTGTTGTTTCAAATTCTGGGATATACAACATCAATTTATCTGTTTGAATACTTGGTGTTGTTTTCAAATTTTCTAAATGTTCATCTTCAAAAGTATCTACATTTTGCCAATGTTGCGAAATTGTTTGATAACGTAATTCAATTTGATGTTTTTCATCTTTAATCTCTTCTTCTAGTTGCTTTTTTAGGTGATCAAAACGTACTGTGTTGAATAATGTACGTAAAATTGTTTGTTTCTCAGAACTTTTAGAGAATAAAAACTTTTTAAATTCACCTTGCGGCAAAATAAATAATTGTCTGAACTGACTGGCATTAACGCCTAATAATCTGATCAGATACTCTTTTCCTTGTCTGATTCGACTTTCTATAAGTTCATAGCCGTCATTTTTCCACTCGTAAATTAGTGCTTCGCCTTTTGTCTCGTTTTTATTTCCTTCTTTCACAAAGGGTGCTTGTCGGACGACTTTAAATAAACGATTTTTCAATCGAAATTCAAATGTGACAACCATTGGTGATTTACCATCTGCGAAATGACTTCTAAGCTCTTTGCCTTTTCTGCTTTCTAAAGAAGCTTCATCAAATAAAGCATAGACAATCGCATCAAATAACATAGACTTTCCTGAACCTGTTTTACCGCTGATTAAAAACAGTTCGTTATCCTCTAGTTTAGAAAAATCTATTGTTTCGTCTAAGAAAGGCCCGAAGTTTTCTAAATGTAATGTCAATGGTCTCATGCTTCTTCACCTCGATTCATGCGATTTAACAGGTCATTAATTTTTTGTTCTTGTACTTTGCTTAATGATTTTTGTGTCATGCTTTCATAGAAATCTTCAATAATTTCTTTATCTGTCATTTGTTTAATCGCATTTTGTGTTTCATGTACTTCAAACGTTCGACTCTGATTAGATAGTGCTAATACGTTAGGATAGATTTGTTTTAAATTCATCATCGGATCATTAACATGTGAAAGTTGAGTTAAATTGAAATGGATGTAGTTTTCTTTATTTTTAACTTGTGCATTTTCTTGAATTGCTTCTTCATAAGTGGCATCAACGACTTCTAATTCTCTCAATGGTTTGAGTGGAATGAAAATAGATTCAATGTATCCTTCTTCATCTACAGTTAATTTACGATAACCTTTTGCTTGTTTCGTTTCTGAAAATGAGTACTGTAAGAGTGAGCCACTGTAATAAACAAAATCTGATTGAATACTGAATGGATGATGTAAATGGCCTAAGAGTACGCTATCAAATTGCTTCATAACATTTTCCGGTATTTCTTCAACTGTTCCAATAGATAACTCACGTTCTGAATCTGACTTTATGCCGCCTGAAACAGTCAGATGACCGACTAATATATTAGTTTGATTAGAGTCTAATTGTGCTGTCATATGTTTTAAACAACATTGAATTGCTTGATCGTAGGACTTCAATTTTTCTTCTGGATAGAAATGCTGAATTTCTCCTAAAGTTGCGTATGGCAACATATAAAAATTCACACCATTAATCGTAATCGGTTCTGCAATGCGGTCTAAATTGGTGCGAATATATAATTGCGTATGCTCAAACCAGCTAGCTCCATAATTCAATCGTGTTCTGCCATCATGGTTACCGCTAATAATGATAAGTGGGATATTTAATGTTAAGTTTAAAGTTCTTGTTGTTTCTTCTAATAATTTAACTGTTTCTTTATTTGGATAGCTCGTGTCATACAAGTCACCTGCAATGACAATGACGTCTGGTTGTTCTTCTTTCATCGCATCAATAAATTGGTTTAAAATGTAACGTTGGTCCTCTAAAAAAGATTGCCCATTTAAAATTTTACCTAGATGCCAATCGGCAGTATGTATGATTTTCATCTAATCACCTCTTTTATTGATTATAATACAAAACGTCCATCCCTTTATAGAGAATAGACGTTTATCATTGACTACTTATATAACTTTTGAAATTTCGCAAAGGTATACACCATCCCAGCAATAATCGCTGAAATAATACCTATAACATGTTTGAGTTTCACTCCGAGTCACCTCTCTTTATGCTTATTTCTTACCCAAAATAAAAATAAACGATGCTTTACCAATCATTGCAAAACATCGTTTAAATTATATTTATTGTTTTATTTACTATTATCCATCAATCAGCTATTTGTTTTCTTAATTTTTTATATTTCATCAGCATCGCAATTCGCCATGGTAAAATCATTGAAAATGCTAATAAGAAAAACATACCGCCGAGTTGACCTGGATCAATTTGACTACTGATAACAAGTTTCATAACAGTACGAATCACTAGCAAGGAAATCAAAATGATTGGAAAGGCTTTTGAACGTTTCATATAAATCTCTTTGCCTTTTATCTCGAAACGAGATGTCCAAATCAATACAATTGAGAACATCAACCCGACTGCCATTGCTTCAAGTGCTTCAAGTCCTGTGATTCTAAAATAAGGAATAACATACATCAGCGCACCTGTAGACATAAAAATCGGCGGCAATATGAGTTTCTTCTCATTGACTGGATATTGTTGTGCTTTCATTCGTAATATAATAACGCCGATACTCATTAAAAATGCGACACCGACTGAGAATATAAGATATAACACCGTGACACCTTCTTTTCTACATTAAGTCTATCCTGAGAAATCATTTCATAGTATATCATTTTGTGTCTATATTTCCATATCAAAACGATTGAAAATGTATAAATACAAATAAAAAGAAAGCTATATGCCGCTGCACACAACTTTCTTTTTATAGATACTGATTATTTCATTTTTTGATCCATGTTTTTGTTCATCATCGTCATCATTTGATTGATTTTCTTTTGAGATGGTTTTTGGCCCATTTGCATCATCATCATACGTAACATCTCTTCGTTGATAGGAGGATTCTTTTTAAGATAATCCATCATATATTTTCTTGCTAGGAAGAATCCACCAACTAAACCGATGATAAGTGCAGCAATGATTAATAAAATTGCTATCCAAGTTGCCATTGTCTCACCCACTTTCTTTATCCTTTAGCATTTTACTAAAATAATTTCATCTTTTCAAGTTGAATCGATACTAAAACATAAGAATAAGAGCTATTCCTAGCTCATTGAAACGCTAACCGCTATTTTGGGTGTTTCAATTGTAGAATAGCTCTTATCTTTATCTTAATTCAAAACTTATAGGTTATTCAAAAGTTTTAAAACATTTTCTTTAGTGAAGCCATATTTTTCAACAACTAATCCGCCTGGTGCACTTGCGCCGAAACGATCGATACCAAGTACTTCGCCTTCTAAGCCGACATATTTATGCCAACCTAATGAAGAAGCCATTTCAATCGCTAAACGTTTTTTAATTGTTGGTGGGATAACTTCATCTTGGTAAGATTTTGGTTGTTGTTCAAATGCATGCCAGTTCGGCATAGAAACAACACGTACTGAGTTGCCGTTATCCGCAAAAGTTTTTGCTGCTTCTACTGCTAAGCTTACTTCTGAACCAGAAGCTAATACAAGATATTCTGGATTTTCTTCAGATTCATATACTACATAAGCACCTTTACGCACACCTTCTTCTACTGTTTCTTTAGAAACATCTAATACTGGAAGGTTTTGACGTGTTAATACTAATGAAGTTGGTGTTTGTTCACTTTCTAATGCAACTTCCCAAGCTACGCGTGTTTCGTTACCATCTGCTGGGCGAATCACATTCATATTAGGAATTGCACGTAAACCTGCTAATTGTTCAATCGGTTCGTGAGTTGGACCATCTTCACCTACAGCGATTGAGTCATGTGTAAAGATAAATGTTGAGTTAAGACCCATAATTGCTGAAAGTCTTAATGCTGGTTTTAGGTAGTCACTGAACACGAAGAATGTCGCACCGTAAGGATTTACTCCACCGTGTGCTGCCATACCGTTTACAGCTGCTGCCATCGCAAATTCTCTAACACCGAACCAAATATTTTTACCTTCAGGTGTATTGCGATCATAGTCTGGTGCATCTTTAACATTTGATTTGTTTGAACCAGCTAAGTCTGCTGAACCACCGAAGAATGAAGGTACAGATTTGCTTAGTGCTTGAATGACTTCACCTGAGTCTGCACGTGTAGCACTTTCTGAACCGACTTCGAATTCTGGTAATTCTGCTTCATAGTTTTCAGGTAATTTACCAGCAATCGCATCTTTGAATTCTTGTGCTAATTCTGGATAAGATTCTGCGTATTTTTCAACTAAAGCTTTCCATGCTTCTTCGTTTTCAGTTGCACGTGTCAACATAGTTTCATTGAAGACATCATAAACTTCATCCGGAACGTAGAAACGTTTTTCTGGATCCAATTTATAGTTTTCTAATGTTAATGTACGTTCATCATCACCAAGTGGCGCACCATGTACACCATGTGTACCTGATTTATTTGGTGAACCGTAACCAATAACTGTTTTAACTTCAATCATAGTTGGACCATTTTGTTCTTTAGCTTTTTCAATGGCACTATTAATTTCTTCTAAATCATTACCATCTTTAACTAAGATGTGGTTCCAACCATATGATTCAAAACGTTTTTTGATGTCTTCAGAGAATGCTTTATCAAGATCACCATCAAGTGAAATATCATTTGAATCGTATAACACGATTAATTTGTCTAATTGTAAGTGACCTGCTAATGAAGCTGCTTCATGAGAAATACCTTCCATCAAGTCACCATCAGAAGCTAAAACATAAGTGTAATGATTTACGACTTCGGCATCTGGTTTGTTGAATTTACCTGCTAAGTGGTTTTCTGCCATTGCCATACCTACTGACATTGCGAAACCTTGTCCAAGTGGACCTGTAGTTACTTCGACACCTTGTGTGTGTCTGAACTCAGGATGTCCTGGAGTTTTAGAATCCCATTGTCTAAATTGTTTCAATTCTTCTAATTCTAAGCTGCCTGATACATGTAATAGGCTGTAAAGTAATGCAGAACCGTGCCCTGCAGATAAGATGAATCTATCTCTGTTAAAGTATTCATTTGAATTAGGGTTAAAGTTCAAATGTCTTGTCCATAATGTGTATGCCATTGGTGCAGCACCCATCGGTAATCCTGGGTGACCAGAATTTGCTTTTTCAATTGCATCAATACTCAATGCTCTGATTGTATTGATTGCAAGCTCATCTCTTTTATCGAACATCAATAAAACTTCCTTTCTATACAGCATGATTTTATGCCATTATACATTAAATTAGTTAAGTTTAACATTTATTGTCCTCATGAAATCGCTATCAAATATAATAAAAGTGATTAAAACAATCAAAATATACATTTTCATGAAAAAAGAGCCTTTAGAACATCAATTATTCTGTTCTAAAAGCTCTACATTTATTGTAGTATATTGAGTTTTATTGTCTTTTATTTTGCTCACGTTGTACTTGTTTTAATTTTTCTGGTGTTACATCATTTCCCTCAGGATCTAATACTTTTGTATTTTCAATTTGTTGTTTGAAACCTTCGCGGAATGTTTCAAGATATTTTTGATGTAACTCTGCTCTTTCTTTCGCTTCTTCTTTTATTAAGCCTTCTTCTTTTTTCTTCTTAGAAAGTTCATTAATACGGTTAATTGTTTCTTTATGTTGATCTGCCATGCTATCGACCTCCATTAGTCTGATGATTATTTATCTTAGCAAACAATCGCTCAAAATAAAATCAATATGTTCTACTAAACTTATTCCCACTTACAGCAACCTTACACCATAGAACACATCGTGTTAGCAGTATAATCAATACACTTTATTTTTAAATCAGTGAACAGTTGCGACGATAGGTCTGTTATTTTGTTCGCCCTGTTCTATATATTGTTGCTCATGTTCGGCTTTTTGTTCTACCTTAGTTGGAAGTGTATGATCTGTCATTTCGTACACTTGTTCCTCATTACTTGACTGCTCTGCACCGATTAAAAACGCTGAAACTAACATAAAAGACATTAACAATACTGCTGTATATAGTAAAAAACTAGTTTGATATTTCCTAATCATTATTCGAACACCCCTAGAACATTTGTTTGTATTTAAACAATATCAGAACGATTGTTCGGTGTCAACACTTTTACGAACAAATGTTTGTAAAGGCTATATTAACGTGATATAATAAGAACAAACTAGAAGAGGATGTGCATATAAATGACTGAACTTACGAAGCGTCAAAGCGAAATTTATGAATATATAAAACAAGTCGTTCATACAAAAGGTTATCCGCCAAGTGTCAGAGAAATCGGTGAAGCAGTCGGACTTGCTTCAAGCTCTACTGTACACGGGCATCTATCACGATTAGAAAGCAAAGGGTATATTCGTCGTGACCCTACAAAACCACGCGCAATTGAAATTGTCAGCGACCAAATTGAAGATGCTGCTGAAATCGAAGGTACTATCCATGTACCAGTTATTGGTAAAGTCACAGCCGGTGTCCCAATCACAGCAGTAGAAAATGTAGAAGAATACTTCCCATTACCAGAACACTTTACATCAACACATAACAGCGACATTTTCATTTTAAATGTTGTTGGAGACAGTATGATTGAAGCTGGTATTTTAGATGGAGATAAAGTCATCGTCAGAAGTCAGACTATAGCAGAAAACGGTGATATTATTGTAGCTATGACAGAAGATGATGAAGCAACTGTAAAACGCTTCTACAAAGAAAAACATCGTTATAGATTACAACCTGAAAACAGTACAATGGAACCTATTTACTTAGAACATGTATCTGTTTTAGGTAAAGTTGTAGGTCTATTTAGAGAGCTATAGGCAATCGTATCTGTTCATAGGCATATCATCTCTTCTTAATTTTTGTTCGTGACAAATTATTTAAATTCAAATTAGATTAGTAAACTACTAACACCCCATAATGTCCAAAATTCATAGACATTATGGGGTGTTTTTAATTATTTTGTTGTGTTTATCTCCGTTCTGTTATTTTTTATACTTTGCATAAATAAATTGCAGCTTAAAGCAGCTTTAGTCTTGCATGCACCTTGCCTTTTTAGCTTAAAATGCAGCAATGCCATCATATTTTCATACTTTTGTATTTATATAAAAGAGAAATTCACTTATACTAAACATGAGTAATACTTGAGGAGTGAAATGAAATGGATTTAATTTACAAAGGTAAAACAAAAGATGTCTATCAAGACAAA
>NZ_KV837070.1:0-6429 GCF_001838465.1 Staphylococcus sp. HMSC061G12 | reverse complement strand
AGATGTCTATCAAGACAAAGATGGTGAAATTGTTCTTTTCTTCAAAGATGATATGACAGGAAAAGATGGCAAATTTGATCCAGGTGAAAACCAAGTTGGCTTAACTGTTGAGGGTTCAGGTAAAGCTGGTCTTAAAATGACAAGTTATTTCTTCGAAAAAATCAACGCTGCTGGTATTCCAACACATTATATCGACGCAAATATTGAAGATCGTCAAATGCGTGTTAAAAAAGTATCAGTATTCGGTCATGGATTAGAAGTTATTTGCAGATACCGCGCAGTGGGTTCATTTATCCGCAGATACGGTGACTATATCGAAGAAGGCGCACCACTTAACGCATATGTAGAAATGACTTTAAAAGATGATGAAAGACAAGATCCACTCATCAACAAAGCAGGTCTTGAAGCGTTAAACATCTTAAAACCAGGTGAATACGACGAAATTGCTAAATTAACAGTAAAAATTTCAGACATCATTAAAGAAGAGCTTGCACAAAAAGGTTTAGAACTTTACGACATTAAATTAGAATTTGGTCGCGATGAAAAAACTGGTGAAGTTTTACTTATTGATGAAATCTCTGGCGGTAACATGCGTGTGTTTGATAAAGACGGCAAATACATTGAACCTTTAGAGTTTGGAGAGTATTTATTCTAATTAAACGAAAGCTGAGATCAAAAAACGATCTCAGCTTTTTTATTTACAACTTTTTCACAAATTCTATATAGCGCTTGCTACCTTCAATCAATTCGTTTTTCGTCGCGTGATTCACTGTACCATATTGTTCAAAGTGTCCTTTATATTGGGCACCGATATAATTAAAAGTCGCAACGAATGGTGAAAGTAATGTGTCTAACGTGAATCGATTCGAACCTTCTTCTGAATAATCTTCTTCTAAACTGCCAACTGTCGTCGCAATCGCAAATTTTTTATCACGAAGTTTCGTTCCTTCTGGACCATATGCAAAATTAAATAAAAACACTTCATCTTGATATTGTTTCAATAATGGCGGACTACTATACCAATATAATGGAAATTGGAATACTATTGTATCGTAGCTCATTAATCTTTCTTGTTCGCGTGCAACATCAATGTTTCTGTCAGGGTACAATTCATATAAATCGACCACATCAATTTGTTCGTTTATCAAAGCATTTTTCCACATACGATTAACTACTGAGTTTTCCATATCTGGATGGATAATAATGACTAATTTTCGCATCTTTGCACTCCTTTGATCTTCTTCAATACTCGAAATGATTATAACTTTTAAACTTTTCTTTTGCCATGATACTTCACAAAAATTGCGAACATTTTCTATTAAAAAAACTGCTAACCACAATTTGTGATTAACAGTTTATCCATTATTTAGCTTCCTTGATCTCCTCAGCTAATTTATCACTATATCCAAAGAACCAAGTTAATACAAAAGCTGTCGCAAATGAAATTACTAATACTAATAAATAAAGTGGCAATTGGCCAATATCTTTTAAGAATAATAAGATACCTGGCAATACAGTAATCGCCATACCTGATGCTTTTAAGTGGAAAAGTGCTGCGAAGAATCCACCTACTGCTCCACCAATCAAACCACAAACAAAAGGTTTAAAGTAACGTAAGTTTACACCGAAAATCGCAGGTTCTGTAATACCAAGTAATGCTGAAAATGCTGAAGGTAACGCTAACGTTTTTAATTTAACCTTTTTCGTTTTAAGTCCTACCGCAACAGCTGCTGCGGCTTGAGCTGTCATAGCTGCTGAAATAATCGGGTTGAATTCATTATAATGGAATTTTTCTAACAACTGAATTTCCATGAAGTTAAAGATGTGATGTACACCTGTAACCACGATAATTTGTTGGAAGAACCCAATTAAAAGTCCAGCGATACCGAATGGTAAAGCAAGTACCCATTCTGTTCCTGACAATATAATTGTTTCAATTGAATGGAATACAGGACCAATCACAAATAATCCTAAAGTAATCATCACAAGTAAGACTAAGAATGGTGTCACAATTAAATCAATCGCATCTGGAATACGTTTTCTCAATGCTTTTTCAAACTTAGCACCAATCAAGCCGACAAAGAATGCAGGTAATACTGAGCCTTGGTAACCGACAATCGGTATAAAACCAAAGAATTTAATAGCTTCTGCTGAACCATCACCTACTTCATACGCATTAGGCAATGCTGGGTTTACGAGCATCAATCCTAATACGATACCTAAAACAGGACTGCCACCAAAGACTTTAAAGGCACTCCAAGCAACTAATGCAGGCAGAAACGCAAAGGCAGTATCCGTCAGCACTTGTGTGAACAAAATAAAGTTTTGCGGGATATCTTTAGCTGTCATGCCCATCCAGCTTAAAATTTGGTCGTTCATTACGACACCGCGTAGTCCCATAAACAGACCCGTCGCAACTAAGACTGGAATAATCGGTACGAAAACATCACCGAACACACGAATCGCTCGTTGAAATGCATTGCCTTGTTTGGCACCCGCTTCTTTAACCTCTGATTTCGAACTGCCCTCTACACCTAATTGTGTAATTTCATTATAAATCTTGTTGACGGTACCGGTTCCAAAAATAATTTGAAATTGTCCCGAGTTATAAAAGGCACCTTTTACTTTTTCAATTTCTTCTACTTCTGCTTGATCTACTTTTTCATTATCTTTGACCATGATTCTTAAACGCGTCGCACAATGGGCAAGAGATTCAATATTTTCCTCTCCACCCACTGCTTGAATGACCGCTTCTGCTATTTTCTTATCACTCATTACTTTTCACCTCTCATAAACGTTGTCGTTTGTGTTTTTGTCGGCAGACTTTCTATCGCACCATATGCAGTAGTTGTTAATGCGCCGACCGCATTCGCAAATTTTAAAAATTGATGACTTTCTTCAAAAAGCTTGTGCTTACCATGTGTTAATAACTGATAGTTGATGGCACCGATAAAGGCATCACCCGCACCAGTCGTATCTAAAACTTCTACATTAAAACCAGTTTCTTGTGCAATTAAACCTTCTTTTGTATAAAGCGCAGCACCTGCTTTGCCTTCTGTATAAATAACAGCTTCTACATTGCCTTTAAAAAGCGAATCGATTGCTGCTTGTTTATCTTTAAGACGCGTAATAAACTCTAATTCTTCATCTGAAATTTTGACAATATGTGCTTTAGGTATAAATTCTAATACAGTATGGTGTAATGCATCTAAATCATCCCAAAGCGGGAAACGCAAGTTCGGATCAAAAACAACAGTCCCTTTTGCTTCTAACATTTGATCAATCAACATGCGGTGTGTTGCTTTCATTGGACAATCTACTAAATCAACCGAACAAAAATGCAGAATATCTGTCTCATCAAAGGATAAATCTGTTAACTGATCCGCTTCCAACAACATATCTGCTGAAGGTTTACGATAAAACGCAAAGTCTCGTTCTCCCGCTGCGGTTAAGCTGACAAATGCAAGTGCTGTATTTGCTGTCGATGTTTGTTTCAAATACTGCGTATCGACACCAACATCCTTGAGTTTATCTTCTATTTTCTCGCCGAATGCATCATCACCGACTTGTGTAACCACTGCCGCATCGCCGCCTAATTTTGCGACACAACTTGCGACGTTTGTAGGTGCACCGCCGACTTGTGGTGAAAACTGTGTCACTTCTTTTAATTTCGCATCACGTTCACTAGGGATAAAATCGATTAATGCTTCTCCAACTGCATATAATTTATTCATGATTACCCTCTTTTCAATTCATATTGTTTCGTTTCCATTTTGACCGTTCCTGACTCTGACGATAGTTGACAATATTGATATGGTTCAACAGGAAACAGTCTAGACGTCATCACATGTGTACCTTCATTAATGAAGATTTCTATACTTGATGTATCTATAAAAATTCTCAATGATTTTAAAGCATCAAATAACTGTACACTTCTCTTTTGATTATCTTGATTGTTTGGTAATTCACCACTCTGGCTGCGATCTAGTTCAAAAACTCCTGTATTTTTATCATACGTTATTTTAACCGCTTCTTCGACTTGATTAGAAAAAACTATGCTTAATACATCCGCTTCATTTTCAACGATTGAAATGTTGAGTTCTGAACGGTCTGGTTGAATCAAATCTAATACAGTGTTGTCATCAGTGATATCCATTTTTGTTTCATTACTGCGAACTCTCAACTTTTCTACATCTGGATGTACCGTTTGTATTAATGTATTCTCTTTAACTTTCAATACCCTCGGTAAAGTCAGACAATGTGCCCAGTTATAAACATCTGTTGGATAGTTAATGTCTGGTAAACCCATCCATCCGATTAAGACACGTTCGCCTTCTTTAGAAATAGTTGTTTGCGGCGCATAAAAATCAAAGCCGTGATCTAATTCAACAAATCCATCATGTTTCATTTCTAAAGTCTTTAAATCAAAATCTCCTATGATATAACCGGATTGATAGATATTGCGATAGTTCATCCCATCTGCTTCTAACCCTTGTGGACAAAAAATTAACACATCTTTATTTCCTAATTTAAATAAATCTGGGCATTCCCACATATATCCGAAATCTGATAAACCTGTTTGAATTTCTCCGAGTAAATGAAACTTGAATGATGTATCACCTTGATAGATTAAAGCACGCCCTGTTTGTGCTGTAGTTTGTGCACCAATCACGAAATAATAATTTCCATTTTCCTGCCAAACTTTCGGATCTCTAAAATGGTCGGTATAACCTTGCGGTGAACCTTCAATGAGTGGCTGTTTGTCCTTCACTTGAAACGCGTCATTTAATGTCGCTACCATTTGATAAGGTACACGTTCCCAATCTTTTGTCCTATGATTACCTGTATAGAATAAATACAACTGGTCTTCAATTTGTATACTAGAGCCACTATAAGCACCGTGCGAATCATATGTGGTATCAGGATAGACGACTGGTCCTTTATTTTCAAAATGAATCAAATCATCAGAAACAACGTGATACCAATATTTCAAACCATGAACAGGACCTAACGGATACCATTGATAAAATAAATGGTATTGACCTTTAAAGTAAATGAAGCCGTTCGGATCATTTAACAATCCCGAAACAGGTTGAACATGAAAGTGTTGTCGCCAAGGTGATTGATGCACTTTGTCTGACATACTTTCAAATTCTTCATTTGAAATTGAAGATAATCCTCGATACCTTGCTTCGCGTGTCCATTCCATCCTATCACTCCTTTCTATTTGGAACCGGTTCCAAAATACTATAAAAGTAAAACGCTTTCACAAACATTTTACTCATTGCTTTCAGATAAGTCAATACTGTTATTTTTAATAAACTCAAAATCCATCACTTCTATTTGTTTAATCGCTTCACCATTGATAATACGAATTAAATTTTGGGCAGCTTTTTCACCTGTTTGTTTATAGGGAAAGCTGATTGTCGCAAGAGATGGTGTGACAATAGAGGTTGTATCATAGCCTCCGAATCCCGCTATTGATAGTTGATTTGGAACTTGAACATGTTGATGATGGGCAGCTTTCAAGGTTCCTAACGCAATATTATCTGTCCCGCAAATTAATGCATCGTATTGAGACACTAATGGTTTTGCAGCGACTACAGCTTGTTGTAAATCAAAAGTTGTGTAATAAACATCAGGCGTTTGATTATATCGTTTTAAACCTGACAATATACCTTTTTTTCTTTCAACACCTACTGCTTTATCATATTCATCGACACCTAAATATGCGATACGTTTAAAGTTTTGTTGTCCAAATAATTCTCCAATAGTACGCCCCGCTTCAAAATCATTTTGTATTACAGAAGGTACATGTTCATCTGACTGCCCGACTAATATAACAGGAGCCTTTATTTTCTGTATCGCTTCAATGTGTTGCTTTGTGATTTGTGTGGCGATTAATAAAATACCATCTACTTTATTTTTGTTAAGTGTATATAATGCTTCTATTTCTTGTTCAATACTTTGACTCGTATTGACAATCAGGGTTTGGTACTTAATTTCACGTAAGTAAGTATCTGCACCTTCAAGAATCTGATTTGCTGCATAGGAATCAAGTCTAGGAATAATCGCACCAATCATGAATGTACGTTTGGCTTTTAAGGATTGTGCAAATTGATTAGGTGAATAGCCTGTTTCCTGTACAATTTTATCTATTTTATCCTTAGTTTTCTGGCTGACAGATCCACCATTTAAGTATCTTGATACTGTGCTTTTTGATACGTTTGCCATTGATGCGATATCTGAAATATTCATAGTCACCCTCCTTCCTTTATGATTTCAAGTCATTTAATATGTATTATAAAATATTAACCTTTTTTCTGCTTGTGCTTATTATAATCAAGAAATCATTCATTAATCAATAATTTCTGAATAAATTAATCTTTTCTTTATAAAATCGAGTAGGAGAGTAATCATTAATTGACC
>NZ_KV837069.1:0-1116 GCF_001838465.1 Staphylococcus sp. HMSC061G12 | reverse complement strand
ATTATAACCACTTATTTTTTGTTTGGTTGATAATTAACTGTGCTGATTACAAAAATACTAAAAATGTCCATATTTTTTCCTCCTTATAAAATTAGTATAATTATAGCACGAGCTCTGATAAATATGAACATGATGAGTGATCGTTAAATTTATACTGCAATCTGATGCGATTATTGAATAAAAGATATGAGAGATTTATCTAGTTTCTTTTTTTACAAGAAAAAAGAAAGTTCTTAAAGGTTTTATAGTTTTGGTCGTAGAGCACACGGTTTAACGACTTAATTACGAAGTAAATAAGTCTAGTGTGTTAGACTTTAATGTTTTTTAAAGGCATTAGTGCACTTAAGCGTCAGAGCATGGCTTTATGCCGAGAAAACTATTGGTTGGAATGGCGTGTGTGTTAGCCAAAGCTTTGGCGAGTTGGTTGGGGGTTTCATGGGATTAATCCCATGAAAGTACCAACTCAACAACACACTAACGCCTGTTGGTTCCAACCAATAGGAAATTGGAATAAGCAATTAGTATAATGAGAGTATAATGTTGGTATAACGTTAGTATAATGATGCTTTTTTTCATTATATTTTTTATGTACTTTAAACCTGCACGCTTATGCGAATTAGAAAAAGCTTAATCGCATTTCATAGATTGACCTCCCAATAACTACGTGGTGTTATTGGGAGGTCAATCTATTTCATTTGCGTTAAGCTTTTGATCTACATTAAGCGTGCAGGTTTTTTGTCTATTTGTAGACGATTTTATGTTATACTAGTCCTTGAAAGAATAATAATCAGATAATGCATTTTCTTGTTTTTCATTTGCCTCTTGCTCAAAGTTCCCAAATTCGAGTAAGAGGTATTTTTGTTTTTGGTCGTCGCCTCTCATTAGTAGTTCAGGGTTTAACATTAATACTCCAGTTTTTCTTTTTATAATATTTCCTTCTTCTAAGATTTTAAGTGTTGTTATTACTGTTTGTAGACTTGTTCCTGTAGCTTTTGCTATTTCTCTTGTTGTAGCTATCATTGTATTGTTACTTAAGTGGACATTATCTAGGATATAGTTAACGATTTTAAGTTTTTTTCCGCCAATCATATCTAACATACTTATTAATTGCACTAT
>NZ_KV837068.1:112822-118174 GCF_001838465.1 Staphylococcus sp. HMSC061G12 | reverse complement strand
ATATATCAACCGAATTTGACAAAGAGCCCAAAAATGAGGCATGCCTTAAGCAAACGCTGTTTCTTTGTTTGCATAACCGCATGCCTCACATTTTTAGTTTTGTAAAAGTAAAATATTTAATAGCGGTAATACGAACATAAAGCTGTCGAAGCGATCGAGAATACCACCATGTCCTGGTAATATTTTACCTGAGTCTTTCACACCAAAGTGACGTTTGAATCCTGATTCAACTAAGTCGCCAAGTTGTCCGAACATACTTAATACAACCGTTACAACCATCATAACGAAAATGTTGACTGGGAATTCAATAAACATCTGCATAATGATCGGTACCAACAAGCTGCATAGCACGCCGCCGATAAAACCTTCAATCGTTTTATTCGGACTGATAACCGGCCATAATTTATGTTTACCGATACTGCGTCCAAATAAGTAAGCTCCTGTATCTGTTGTCCATACGACTAAGAAAGCATATAAAATGAAGGCAAGTCCTGCTTCACGTGTTTCATATAAGTACATGAAGCCGATGCCGACATATGCAACAGACATTAAGCAGAAGGCTGCGTCGATGAAGCTGAAGCGGTTTTTAGACATAACCGTATAACTTAGTACCACGAAACTCATGATTACAAGTCCCTTCAACTGTATAGCAGGGACTAATGAACCTAAATCTTGCGGCAACATAATAATGACGAGCCCAAGTGCACTGATAATCCCTGGTATAGAAATAAAACGGATTTTATTCATATTTAGTAATTCTTTTAAAGCGATAAACGCTAGTAAAAATGAAAAGTACATCAGTACTTGACCACCGATAATTAATATCGGTAAAAAGATGATTAAGGCAATAATAGCCGTGACCGTTCTTACTCTCATATTAAATTCCTACCTTAAATTATAATAGCCCGCCGAAGCGACGTTGTCTTTTTTGATATATCTTAATACAATCATACAATTCTTGTTCATCAAAATCAGGCCACAATTTCTGGTCAAATATAAATTCACTATATGAAATCTGCCATATTAAGAAATTGCTGATACGTTGTTCCCCAGATGTGCGAATCAATAATTCAGGATCAGGATACCGACTTGTCATTAAATACTGATTCATCATACTTTCAGTGATATCCTCGCTATTATATCCTTGTTTCTGCATATCATCAAACATTCGACGAACACTGTCTACGATTTCTGCTCTTCCACCGTAATTAATCGCAAAAATCAATTTAAGTCCTTGATTATGTGCTGTCTTTTCTTTCGCGTGATTAATTGCTTTTAACGTTGATGCCGGCAGATCATCTGTAAATCCGATAGTTTCAACTTTGACATCTTTTTCAATTAATTCAGGTAAAAAAGTCTTAAGGAAATTCACTGGTAAATTCATAATATAATTTACCTCTTGTTCAGGACGGGACCAATTTTCAGTTGAAAAGGCGTAGAGCGTTAAATACTTTACACCAATATCATTTGCTGCTCTTGTGATTTTCTTAATGGTTTGCATTCCCTCATAATGCCCTTTGATTCTTGGCATTTTACGTTTCTTCGCCCAACGGCCATTACCATCCATGATAATCGCTATATGTTCGGGTATGTTATGTAAATCTAATTCTGAATGGTTCGTTTCAGTTTCAGAACGATTCTTATTTCTTAGCTTTTTAAACATGGTCTATCCTCCGAGCTCAATCTATCTCTGTTACATTATAATAGATTATTCATGCAATTATCTATCATTTTATCACACTCGTTAAACGCAATGAATAGAACAATTAAAAAACTGTACCAAAGTCTGAGTTGGTACAGTTTTAATAAGTGATTTAAACACTATCTTGCTTAAATCTGTTTAGATGATTAGACAGCCATAATGTCTTTTTCTTTTTCATCTAATACTTTTTCAATTTCTTTAATAGAATCATCAGTGATTTTTTGAACTTGTTCTGTTGCTGAACGTAATTCATCTTCTGAGATATCCCCATTTTTTTCGTCTTTTTTCAATTCATCATTGCTGTCACGACGAATATTACGTACAGATACTTTCGCATTTTCAGCCATTTTCTTAACGTCTTTTACTAATTCTTTACGACGTTCTTCAGTTAAAGCAGGTACTGTAATACGAATCACTTCACCATCACTTGTAGGGTTAACACCTAAGTTTGCTGCGTTGATTGCACGCTCAATTTCAGAGATTGATGATTTGTCGTAAGGTGATACTACTAATAAACGTGGTTCAGGTACGTTGATGCTTGCTAATTGTTGTACAGGTGTTGGTGCACCATAGTAATCAACATTTACACTAGCTAATAAGTTAGAGTTTGCACGACCTGCGTTAACTGTCGCAAATTCGCGCGATAAACTCTCGATAGATTTTTTCATTCTTGATTTCGTTTCGCTTAAAATGTCACTCATCTTTCTTACACCTCAAATTTATAAAATTATTTAGTTATAGTTGTTCCGATTTCTTCGCCTAATACCGCACGCTTAATATTACCCTCTTCTGAAATAGAGAACACATTCAACGGAATGTTGTTGTCCATACAGAATGAAGCGGCAGTTGAGTCCATGACTTGAAGACCCTCTTGTAACATTTGAATGTATGTCAAATGCTCATATTTAACTGCGTCTTTATCAACTTTTGGATCAGCTGAGTAAACACCGTCAACATTATTTTTACCCATTAAAATTACATCAGCTTCTACTTCAGCTGCGCGTAATGCAGCTGTTGTATCTGTTGAGAAGTAAGGGTTGCCAATACCCGCAGCAAAAATTACAACACGTTTTTTCTCTAGGTGTCTGATTGCACGACGTCTAATATAAGGTTCAGCGACCTGTTTCATTTCGATTGATGTTAAAACACGTGTATCACAGTCAAGTTGTTCTAAACTGTCTTGGAGTGCTAATGCATTCATAACTGTTGCTAACATACCCATGTAGTCAGCTGTTCCGCGATCCATACCTAAATCACTGCCAGTTTTACCTCTCCAGATGTTGCCGCCTCCAACGATAACTGCGATTTCACAGTCCAATTCTACGACTTCTGCAATTTGTTTTGCAACACTTTTAATGATGATTGGATTAATTCCGAATCCTTTTTCTCCTGCTAGTGCTTCTCCGCTCAATTTCAAGACAACGCGATTGTATTTAGAAGTTTCAGCCATTTTCTTATCCTCTCTATAGTAAAAATATGTATGTGATACAAGTAAAGAAGACACATTGAGGTACGTCCGATACAAATGTGTGCATTTATATAGATATACAAGGGTGTCTTCTTTCTTGTTCAACATTTTAATAGATTATTATTTCATTTGTCCTTTAACTTCGTCAGCAAAGTTTTCGTCACGTTTTTCTAATCCTTCGCCTACTTCATAGCGTACAAAGTCAGTTAATTTACCGCCTTTTGATTTAAGGAATTCTTCAACAGTAACATCAGGGTTTTTAACGAAGTCTTGGTCAACTGCGCAAATTTCTTGTAAATATTTGCGTAAACGGCCTTCAACCATTTTTTCAACAATTTTTTCTGGTTTACCTTCATTTAATGCTTGTTGTTTTAATACTTCTTTTTCGTGTGCAAGTTCTTCTTGGCTTACTTGGTCAGAAGAAACATATTTAGGATTGATAGCAGCAATATGCATTGCAACATCTTTAGCAGCTTCTTCGTCAGTTGTACCTTCAACTACTGTTAATACACTGATACGGCCGCCCATATGTTCGTATGCACCGAATGCATCGTTGTCGCCTTTAGTTCTAACTGCGAAACGACGTAAGCTTAATTTTTCACCGATTGTTGAGATTGCTTTGTTGATACGTTCGCTAACAGTGTCACCTGTTGATAATTTAGTTTCTAACAATGCGTCAACTGATTCTGGTTTAGTTTCAAGAATTTGGTTAGCGATTTCTTTAACTAGCTCTTGGAAGCCTTCGTTACGTGCTACGAAGTCAGTTTCAGAGTTGATTTCAACGATTACAGCATCGTTACCGTTAACTCCAACATAAGTCATACCTTCAGCAGCAATACGATCTGCTTTTTTAGCAGCTTTCGCAATACCTTTTTCACGTAGGTAGTCGATTGCTTTTTCGATATCGCCATCAGTTTCCACTAATGCTTTTTTACAATCCATCATACCTGCGCCAGTTCTTTCGCGCAATTCTTTAACTAATTTAGCTGTAATTTGTGCCATTCAATTTTCCTCCATTTATATAACATAATATAATCAGTCAAATATAGTATATCAGTTCTCTCTCTAATTATAACTCTATTTGTCTCGCGTTAAACGCGTAAACTCTGATTATTCTTTATTTTTTATACGCTTATCAAGTATGCATCACATACTCAATATAAGCTTTACTTTTTATTCATATTATTTTTAAAAAAAGGTGATAAGCCTCAATATCTTATCACCCATTTTGAATTATTCTTAGTTTGATTCAACAGAAGTTTCTTCAGTTTCTTTTGCTTCGCCTTTATCTTCTTCTTTTAAGTCGATGTTTTGCTCAGCAGCTACTTCTTCATTAGAAACACCTTGTTGTCCTTCTAAGATCGCATCAGCCATTTTGCCTGTTAATAATTTAACGGCACGGATAGCATCATCGTTTGCTGGAATTACGTAATCAATTTCATCTGGATCGCAGTTCGTATCAACGATACCTACGATTGGGATGTGTAATTTACGTGCTTCAGCAATCGCGTTGCGCTCTTTACGAGGGTCAACTACGAATAATGCTTGAGGCATTGATTTCATATCACGAATACCACCTAAGAATTTGATTAAACGGTCGTATTCTTTTTTGATTTCAACTACTTCTTTTTTAGGTAATACTTCGAATAAGCCGTCTTCTTCCATTTTTTCAATTTCAGAAATACGTTTTACTCGTTTAGAGATTGTTTTGTAGTTAGTCAAGATTCCGCCTAACCATCTTTGGTTAACGTAGAATTGACCAGCGCGCTCAGCTTCATTTTTAATTGATTCTTGAGCTTGTTTTTTAGTACCTACGAATAAGACTTTACCGCCGTCTTCTGATACTTGTTTAAGGAAGTTGTAAGCTTCGTCAACTTTTTTCACTGTTTTTTGTAAGTCGATGATATAGATACCATTTCTTTCAGTGAAAATGTATTTTTTCATTTTTGGGTTCCAACGGCGTGTTTGGTGACCGAAGTGAACACCTGCTTCTAGCAATTGTTTCATTGAAATTACTGCCATGATTAAAATCCTCCAATTTGGTTATTTTCCTCCATAAATAGCTCATGTAATAACGACGCAATAACATCGCACCAATTACATTTCAGCTCTTTATGTGTGTTATCGGCTTTATAGCCGTCATTAAATATAACATACTGCCGTCAATAAAGCAATATTTAAA